>JAUHYN010001375.1 GCA_030426505.1 bacterium
ACTTGATCGGTGAGGCCGTCACGCTCTGGCTCCCGGTGCGCACGTCGTCGGTCGGCGAACTCACGGAGCTGAAAATTCGGGTCCGCGACATCCGCGCGACGAACGCGCCCGTCGGCGAGATCACCGGTGAGCGCCTCGCGCTCGCGCGCGTCAACTTCGAGATGAGGTTCGCGTTCGTGACGCTCGGCGAAGGGAACATCGGCGGCATCGGCGGCGAGATCACGGGGACCCTCCTGTGGACGCTCCTGCAGGGCGACACGCTCGCGCTCCACGCGGGCCCCGAGCTCACCGCCCAGGCGACGACCGCGGGGCCCGGTGGATACTTCGGCGCCCGCGTCTCTCCGGCGGTGCGGCTCTTCGGGGACGCGAACTCCGCGGCGTTCGTCGCGGTGCCGGTCGTCGTCGAGCTCGGCGGCTATCACGACCTCACGCTGAGGATCCAGAGCGGCCTCGCGCTCCACGGCATCGGGCGCTCGAGCAGCTTCGGCGTAGACATGCTCTTGATCCACAACCGCCACGTCGACACCCGCGAGCGCAGCTTCGGCATCTCGGTCGGGCTGCGCTACAGCTGGGGCCTCTGACCTACTTCGCGTCGTCGACGAGGTGATCGACGATCTTCGTCCACATCGCTTCGAACTGCGGGCGGCCGAAGCCGGAGCCACTCGAGAGCCAATCGAAGTGCGGCGGGACGTGACGCGGTCCGTGGAAGTGCCCGATCACGTCGTGATGATCCGCGGTGCAGGCGTCGAGCACCGTGCCCCACGGCTGCGAGAGCGTGGGGACGATGCCGTCGCTCGAGTGCCAGTCGGGCACGTCGAGGTAGTGACGCGCGAGCGCTTCGCGGTGCGCCTCCGAGAGCTCGCCGATCCGAATCGCCGGCATCCGCACGGAGAGGCGGTGCAGCGCGCCGTACACGCCGCGGGTGATCTGCGCGTAGGGATCGAGCCCCGCCTGCCACCGTGACTTCAGGTTCGGCTTCGGCGCACGCGCGACCACCGACGCGTAGCGAATCCCGGGGCGGTCCACCGTCGCCGCATTGAACGTGTCCATCGCGTCCGGCATCAGCTGCGCCATCAACGCCTGGTCGCGCCCGACCTCGTCGAGGAAGGCGCGCAGCGCGTCGCGCCGCTCGGGCGTGAAGTCACCGAGCAGCTGCTCCATCAACTGATCCGCGAGGCTGCGATCGCGCCCGACGATCTCGTCCACGCGGAGGAACAGCCGCGCGAGCCGCGACATCAACCCGACGGGCACGCGCCCGAACACGATGACGTACGTGGTGAACAGCGAGAGGACCTGCAACAGGCGCTGTCCGAAGAGCCCCGTGAAGAACGATGCGACCGGCGTCCCGTGGTGCGGCGTCGCGACGGTGACGACCGCGTCGACCCGCTCCATCAACGCGTCGACGTCCGCCTCCGAAGCGAGCGACACGCCGCTCGTCGCGAGCAGGCGCGCGTCGAGGCCACCGCTCGAGTGCCCGACGAGGTGGATCGGCCCGTCGCCGTCGGCGGTGACTTGGATGGTGTCGAGGAGGCGCCGCGCCCGGTACCGGAGCGACGCGGTCGGGTGCGTGTGGACGTGGTGCAGCGCGAGCTCGACCCCGCGCGCTTCGAACGCCTCTTCGATGAACTCGGCGACGTGCGCGAAGTACGGCAGGTCACCGAGATTGGCGAACCCGAAGAAGCCGGGCACGAGATAGACGTGATGACGCGTCACGCGTCTCGTGGTGTTAGCGAACGCAGGGGGGGCTTGTCGAGTCGCGGCTACCGGCGCGCGTCCCAGCGGCCGCCGAGATCGCTGGAGCCGACGAGCCGGAAGCGCCCGTCGATCGTGTTCGGCGTGGTGAGCACCTGCAGGATCTCGGCGCGGTTCTGGCCGTTCTGCGGGTTCGTGTCGACCGCGTGGCCGAACTGGTCGAATCGCAGCGCGTCCACGTCCGTGCCGATGTTCGCGATGCCGTCGACCGCCGCGTTGATGATGCCCACGCACGCGACCTGGAGCGCGGCGCGCGCGGCCGGGTCACT
>JAUHYN010000222.1 GCA_030426505.1 bacterium
GTCGAGGCTCTCGAGCGGCGTCTGCTCCAAGTAGTCGATCGCCGCGTCGTCGAGCACGTAACCGTTCAGGTCACGGCCGATGGTGCGGATGATCTCGTCCTTGAAGTCTTCGCGCTTCGTGTACAGCTCGACGAAGTCCAGCTGCTTGCCGACCGTCTTGAGCGCCTCGGAGAACTTCGCGAGGAACAGCTCCTCGAGCGTCTCCTGGCTCGACGCGCGCGTGCAGCCGACCTGCTGGGCGACCTTGAGGACGTCCTCGGTCGTCTTGTTCACCTTCACGAAGAACGTGACCTTGATGTCCGCGCGGATGTTGTCCTTACAGATCAGGCCCTCTTTCCCGGTCGATCTCGACCGTCTTCACCGAGATGTCCATGGTCTCGGCGCGGTGCACGATCGGGAGCACCAGGCCGCCCGTGAACGTCACGATCGGATCCTTGGTGACCTTGTTGATGATCAGCGCGCGGCCCTGTTCGACCTTCTTGTAGAACTTCGCGACCATCATCGCGAAGCCGACGAGAATGGCCAGGCCGACGGCCACCAATACTCCGAAGAAGATCAGGTTCTGCATTTCTCTCCTCTGTCTCGGCGCACCGCTTCGGAGCGCCCCTCTTGGGTCTTCATACTCTCGACGCGAAACGCCTCGAGCTGCGCGTCGTACGAGACGATCAGCGCCTCGTCGCCACGCGACAGGTCGTTGTCCTTCGGGTTGCGGACCTGGATCACCGTCCAGCCGCCGCCCTCTTGGACGGTCGCCTGACCGAAGCGCCCGTCCACGGTCCCGGTGTCGATGCGGCACGTGCGACCGACGAAGTCGCTGCGCTTGTCGCCCTCGTGCGTGATGAACAGCGGGCCGAGCGGACGTGAGGTCACGCTCGTCACCGGCACCGCCAACACGAACGATCCGAGCATCACGGCGCCGCCGACGACGAAGCCCGGGAGCATCGACAACATCGGCGCGACGTACTGCATCCCGAGCACACAGAACGCCCACGCGGCGAGCGTGAGCAGACTGAGCGTCACGGTGAACGGCGCGCGGCGTAGCCCGAGCGTGCCGAGGAACCCGATGAACCCGAGCCCCTGGTGCAGCCCTTCGGCCGCTTCGCCCGCGCCCTCGCCCGCCGCCTCGGTGCCGCCTTCCAGCGCACCGTCGGCGCCTTCGAGCGCTCCCTCGGCGCCTTCGAGGCCAGCCTCGATCCCGCCTTCGATCGCGCCCTCGGCGGCGCCTTCCATCGCGCCCTCCGCGGCGCCCTCGGCGAAGCCGTCGAGATCGACGTCGAAGTCGAAGGTGTCGACGTCGAGCGCACCGAAGATCACGAACGCCCAGTAGATGGACACGATCGCGAGGCCCGCCGTCAGGAACACCGTCGGAAACGCCAGGACCTGCTCTATGAACGCGCTCATCCAGCACCTCGCCGCGCGCCGTCGAGCGCTCGTCGATTGATTTCGATTGTGGGCACCCGCCCCACCGGGTCCACGAAAATCGGAACGTCCGTTCCTACCACCGACACGATTTTTGCGAAGGGGGGCCGCGGCGCCGAGGCGGCCTTGCCTGGCGCGCAGGGGCGCCTACACTCCCGTCGCGTTGCTTCTCATCGGACTCGCGCCTCGGACCGCTCGGTCGGTCGCCGTCCTCGCGGAGCTCTACGGCCTGTCGCCGCGGGTCTTCGCGACCGCCGAGGCTGCCCTCGAAGAAGAGGACGCGCGCCTCCTCGTGACCTCGCTCGCGCTCCCCGGGATGTCGGGGGTCGAGCTCGCAGCGGCCTGGCGGGGGCCCCAGCGCCACGCCCTCCTCCTCGACGCCATCCCCCCCGCGCTCCCCGCGACGGAGCGCTTCGGTCTCGATCGCACGATCGCGATCCGGGACGGTTGGCTCACCGCGGTCGACGCCTGGCTCGCGACGCACGTGCCGACGCCGACTTCGCCCGCGCCCGCGCGGCTCCGCGCGGCGATGCTCGCGGGCGACGCCGACGCGCTCGGTGAAGCGCTCGCGGCGGGCGCGCTCGACGACGTGTACTCGGCGGCGCTCACCTATCTCGCGAACGCGTTCGCACCGGACACGGTGGTGGCGATCCTCGAGCGCGTGATCGCGGCGCGGCCCGACGGCGACGACGCGCTCGCGCTCGTCCACGACATCGCGACCGAACAGGGGCGCGCGGGGCTGTCGATCGTCGAGGCGATCGCGACGATGGACGACGCATCGCCCACGCTCCGCGGGCGAGCGATGCGCCACTTGGGCGGCGCGCTCGCGCCGTCGGTCGCGCTCGCGTTGTTCGCGGAGTGCTTGGCTTCAGCGTCGGCGCTCGTGCGGTTGGAAGCGGCGCACGCCGCGCTGGACTGCGCCGCCGAGCACGGCGTGCTCGACGCGTTGCAGGCGCTCGCGCGATCGCAGCGCGTGGACCCGGAGGTGCGGGTGCGCGCGATCGATCGCGTGGCGCGCGCGTGGCCGATGGACGAGGCGTCCGCCTTCGTCGCGACGCTGGTGACGGACGCCGAGCCTCGGGTGGCGCGCGCGGCGTCGGCGGCGCTCGTAAGGCTCGACGGGATCGACGCGGATACGTTGGAGCGTACGGCCGCTTCCGACGCGCCGTTCGAAGCGCGGCGCGCGGCGATGCTCGAGATCGCGGAGACGGTTCCGTGGCGCCGCGCGCTGCGCTCGTTGGTGCCGCTCGAAGGCGACGCGGATCCACGCGTGCGTCGCGTGGCGTACGAGCTGATCGTCGCGATCGCCCCGGAGGGCTTCGAGGACACCGTCGATCGCGCGCTCGCCGACGGCGCGGGCCAGGCGGCGCTGCTCGGCGCGTTGAAGTCGCGGCGGTGCGAGGCGCTCGCGAGGATCGCGGTGTCGGGCGCGCCGGAGCGCATCGCGGCGATCCGTGCGTTGGGCGCGCGCGGTCGGGCGGCGGCGTTGCCGACGCTCGCGCCGTTGATGACGGGTGAAGACTACGCGACGGCGGAGGCCGCCGCGCTCGCGGCTCTGCACGCGGGGCCGGCGGGGATGATCACGATGCGCGGCGCGGCGGCACACGCGGCGCGCGCCGATGTTCGGGCGCGGTTGCTGGAGCTGTTGGACGCGAACGCTCCTCACGAGATCGCGCGCGACGCGCTCGCGCGCGGGTGCCGTGACGATGATCCCGACGTCCGCGCGACGGCGACGCGCCTCGCGGTGCGACGCGCGGGCGCGGAGTGTGCGGCGCTGATGGATCGGATCGCGGGCGCGCAGGACGTCACGCTGGAGGACGCGGCGCTCGATGGCGCGATGCGGCTCGGCCTCGCCGGGTTCGGCGTGGGCGGCGCGATCGCCTACGACGCGCGGTGGTCGCTACCCGTGCGGCAGCGCGCCGTGCGGTGGATCGAGCGGACCTTCGAGCCCGAGGACTACGCCGGGTTGTTCGAGGCGCTGGAGGCCGCGTCGCCGGGGCTGACGTCGCGGGCGCTGCGCGAGACGACCGGGCCCCAGGTGCCGGCCGGCGCGGTGGAGTTCCCGCGGACGTTCTGGACGGACATCACGCAGCCGGAGCGGCCGGCGGTCGGGTTCGACGAGGCGGATACGCGGCCGGTGGCGGTGGCGGACGGGGAACCGGGAGCGGGGGGTCGGGGACCGGGGACAGAGCATGGGAATTCGGACCAGGAGCGGCGTGAGGTCGGAGCCGGAAGCCGGGGACCGGGGACAGAGCATGGGAACTTGGACCGGGAGCGTGCCGGAGTCGGGGGGCGAGAGGCGGGGGACGGGCGTTCGGATTCGGGGCGACGGGAGGCGGAGGCGGGAGTCGGAGATCGAGCGCCGCACGATGTGAGTTCGGATTCGGGGCGACTTGGCGCTGGAGCGGGGGGTCGGGGACCGGGGACAGAGCGTGGGAACTCGGAGCCGGCCGACGGCTTCAGCGTCGCGCGCCTCCTCACCGCCGCGCCGCCGCGGCGACGCCCCGCGCTCGGCCTCGAGCGCGCGCGGGCGGCGCTGCAAGTTGCCTTGCGCGCGGGCGCGAACGGGTATCGCGGCCTGATGACCCTCGCCGCCTCGGATCGGGTGCCGACCGAGGTGCGCGTGCAAGCGCTGAGGCACCTCGCGTCGGCGCCGTCGTCACGTGAGGACATCGCGCAGCTGCTCGCGCGTGCGATGCGATCCGAGGACGACGCGATCCAGAGAGGGGCGCTGGAAGCGGCGGTCGTTCGGAGCGACACCGACGTCGAGCCGATCCTGTACGTCGCGGAGCTCGGCGCCTCCGCACAGACGCGGGCGCGGGCCACGCGATTCCTCGGGAGTCACTGGCCGGTCCGCGACGTTCGTGCCGCTCTGGACGCGCGCCTGTACGACGACGATCCGGAGGTACGCCGCGCCGCCCTGTTCGCGATCTTCTCGAGCACGCGGTTCGTCGCGGAAGACCGCCGCGAGGAGGCGCTCGTGAACCTGCTGTCGGAGCACGCGGAGCCCGAGGTGCGCGCGTCGGCCGCGCACGCGCTCGGCGCGTTCGGTGGAGCAGCGGCGTACAGCGCGCTGAAGAAGGCGAAGGGCGCGAAGGAAGACGCCGTGCGCGACGCGGCGACCCGCGCGCTCGCGCGACTCGAAGCGCGCTGACCTGGCCTTCGGGCTTCAGTCCGGCGGGAAGCACACGCGCTGCGGTCGCGCGATCGGCGGGTCCGCCTCGGGCGTCGTGAAGCCCAGCCCGAGCTGCCCCAGATCGTTGCGACCCCAACACCACAGCGTGCGGTCCTCGCGGATCGCGCAGACGTGGCGGCGGCCGGCGGAGACGCGGATGTACGTGGCGTCGCCGACGCGCACCGGGACGTCGCGGCGCAAGACGTCGCCGAGGCCGAGCTGGCCGTCGTCGTTGCGGCCGAAGCAGTACAACCCGCGGTCCTCATCGATCGCGCACGTGTGCGACTCGCCGCCGTCGACCGCGCGCCAGCCGCCCTTGTCGATCCGTTGCGGTTCGAGCGCGTTGTCCGAGTCGAGCGGCCCCACGCCGAGCTGCCCGTTCAGGCCGCCGCCCCAGCACCACATCGACCGGTCCGCGCGAATGCCGCACGTGTGGAACGAGCCGAGCCCGAGCGCCGTCCAGTCTTCGAAGCACGCGCCGGCCACGCAGCCCGTCTGCACCGGCGCGTCGCGCGACGCGTTGTCGCCGGTGCCGAGCTCTCCCGAAGCGTTGAGCCCCCAGCACCACATCGCGCCGTCGCGATCGAGGCCGCAGCTGTGGAAGCCGCCCGCGCCGACCGCCGTCCAGTTCGAGCGCGCGTCGACGTCGCGCGGCGTGAGCACCGTGCCTTCGTCCTCGGGCGCGGCGCACGCGCCGTCGGCGTTGCTGCCCCAGCACGCGAGCTGACCGCCTCGGAGCAACGCGCACGAGTGGTACCAGCCCGAAGCGATCTCGGCCCACTCCGCCTCCGGGCCGGGCGGCTCCGTCGGCGAATCGAAGCGGCGCCGCTCGTCCGTCCCGATGCCGAGGTTACCGCTCCCGTTCCAACCCCAGCACTTCCGCCCGCCGCCGTTGTCGAGGACACACGTGTGATCCGTCGCCGCCGTGGCCGCAGACCAACCGCCCACGTCCACGCGCACCGGCGTCGTCGTCGAACCCACCGCGTGCCCGAGCTGGCCGACGCGATTGCCGCCCCAACAGAAGAAGTCACCGCCGTGGACGCCCGCGCACGTGTGCAGCTGGCCCGCGAAGACGCCGTCGATCGGCCGCCCGGTCACACACGCGCCGGCCTGGCACTTGTCCGTCGCTTCGCAGCCGCACGGTGTCCCGTCGTCGATCGGCGCGCACGTCACGTCGACGCAGCGCTCGCACGGCGAACACTCGGGCGCGGTCCGCTCACCGCCGACCGCCTCCGCGACATGGCACGCGCCCACGCACGACCCCGCGACACACGTCCGCCCGTCGCCGCAGTCGAGGACACCCATACACGCGTCGTCGAACCACGCGTGGACCTCGCGCAGCTCGCCCTTCGTGTACCCCGCGTCGACCTCGAGCTCGGCGATCGCCGCGCCGTCATCGTCGAGCAACGTCGCGACCACGCGGAACGTCCGGCTCGCGTCCTCGCCCGCGGGGACGATCGGGATACGCGCGAGCGCGCCGACGTTCGAGCGGGCCACCGGGTCCACGCGATCCACGACCGCGATCCCATCTGGGCCTTCGACGACCACCGCGAGCTCGACGGCCGCTTCGCGCACTTTCGGCTCGGCGTGCAGGACCACGACGACCTGCGTCGCCGTCGACGATTCACACGCGACGGCGAGCAGCGCGAGGAGAGCGAGGCGACGCGGTCCCACCGCGGACGAACCTACCAAAGAGCCGCGTCGGGCGTCAGATCAGTCCGGCGAGCGGCCCGCGCGAAGGCGCGTCGTCGTTCCCGAAGTGGTCGTCGTCGCCGCCGAAGAGGTGGAGGATCGACGTGTAGAGGTTGTGGGTGGACGCCGTCGAGTCGTACCCGTTCGAGCTCGGGTCCGCCGCGCGCACCGTGTTGTACTCGAGGTTGCGGCCGGTCGAGAGCTGCCCGCCCGCGCTCCCCGCCAACAGGATCGGCAGGTTCCTCGCGACGTGCTGCGACGCGTTCGAGAACTCGCTCGTGTACAGGACGAGGCTGTTGTCGAGGATGGTGCGATCGCCCTCCATGAAGTCCGGGTCGTCGAGCGCCTCGACCAACTGCTTCATCAACCCCATGCGCCACTTTCGGTTGTCGGACATCTCCGCGACCCACCCATCGTGTTTCGCGGCGTCGGCGCCGGTCGGTCCGACCTCGCGCGCCTGGTGACCGAGGCTGTGCCCGCGCGGCTGGTTCATCGGCGTCCCCGCGGTGGTCCACGGCGTGAGGATGTCCGCGATCTGCAGGTTCGCGACGTTCGTGAGCCCGCACCGGATCGCGGCCACGATCAGCTGCACTTGGAGCGGCCCGACGACCTCGGCGCTCGTCGTGCTCTCCGGGCGATCCGGCACCACACACGAAGGCGTCAGATCGACCGCCTCCAGCTCCCGCTCCAACGCGCGCAGGTGCTCGAAGTGCGCGTCGATGCGGTGACGATCGGACGCGCCGACCTTCGCCTTGAACGCCGTGTATCCGCCGAGCAGACCGTCGAGGACGCTCTGCCTTCGGCTCTGCAAGCGAACTTGCTCCGGGTCCGGGCCGCTCGTCGTGACGCCCGCGAAGATCGAATCGAACGCCGCGCGCGGGTTCGCCTCGCCGGAGACCGCCTCGCGCGCCGCGCGGAAGTACGGCGTGCCGTAGTTGTGTCCGTTGACGCGCAGGTGGAGGTTCGTGAACCGCGCGGGCTGCATCGCGTTCAGGCGATCCGCGACGACCTGATCGATCGACGGCCCGAGCGAAGTCGGGCGATCCGGCTCCGGCGAAGTCGTCGTCGCGCACGTCAGCGACGTCACGTTCGACAGCCGGTGCCCGCCGCGCCCGTACTGGTCCTGCGCCATGGCCGCGCGGTTGTCGATGCCTTGCACCACGTTGAGCTTCGCCTTGAACGGCTCGAGGCTCGCCATGAGCGGGCCGAGCTCGAGCGCCTCCGAGGGGCTCGAGGGCCGCCAGTGATCGAGGCCGTGGTGCTTGCTCGTCCCGTCGTAGAAGCTGCGCGTCCCCATATTCGACAGCGTGCCGCCGTGTTCGAAGAACGTGAGGAACCGAAGCGTCGCGCTCTGCTGCGCGAAGGCTTTGCCGTGCGTGAGCTCGAGGAGCGGCAACGCGAGCGCCGCCCCGCACGCGCCCCGGAGGAATGCGCGACGACCGGAGTTCTCGAGAGACTTCATGGCGCCTCCTGCTGGACGACGTGGGAGAACGCTTCGCTCTCGATGACGTCGAGGATGAGGTCGGTGACCGAGGTGTTCGCGTCGATGCGCGCGGTGAGCCGCTCGACGGCGCAGCGATCGAGGTGTTCGATCGGCGTCGCCGTCGCGGTCGAGAGCCACCGCTTCGTGAAGCAGTCCCGCACTTGCTTCGAGCCCGCGAGCGTCGCGCTCAGTTCGACCGCGTCCGCGATCGGGCCGTTCACGTCGGAGTAGGTGAGCTGCCCCGCGGTGTCGATCGGCAAGTCGGTCCCGAGCTCGCGCTCGCGGAAGCGACCGATCGCGTCGTAGTGTTCGAACGGGAAGCCCGCCGGGTTGATGACCGAGTGGCACGCCACGCACGTGCCACCGCCGCCGGTGCGCGCCTCGACGTCCTGGCGAACGGAGCGCACGACCTCGCCGCCCATCTCGTCGTAGACGGTGCCGCCGGTGACCGGGACGTCGTTCGCGTTCGGCGGTGGTTCGCCGAGCGGGCGGCAGAGCACCTCTTCGATCACGAACACACCGCGGCGAATCGGGCTCTGCACGTCCGGCGACGCGTACACCGCGAGGAACGCCGCGCGCGTGAGCAAGCCGGCGCGCTCGCCCTCCGGCAGCTCGACGTCGCCCTCGCCTTCGAGCCCGTACAGATCCGCGAGCGCGGCGTCGACGTGTGCGCGGCGGGTGGTGAGCAGATCGGAGAGCGACCCGCCGTCCGAGACGACGTCGCGGACGAGGTGCTCGACCTCCGCGCGCATCGAGCGCACGAGCGCGGCGTCGTACTCGGGGAAGCGCTCGGCGTCCTTCATCGCGGCCTCGAGCGAGTCGTGCAGCGGCGTCCCGTTCAACGCGAGCCACTCGGCGAAGAAGCGTTGGATCGTCGGCTCGGCGCGCGGGCTCTCGAGCAAACGCTTCGCCTGGTCGCGTAGCCCACCGCTCGTGAGCTCGCCGCTCTCCGCGGCGACGAGGAGTGCTTCGTCGGGGATGCTGTTCCAGAGGAACATCGCCAGGCGCGTCGCGAGCTCGTGATCGTCGAGCGCGCGCACGCCCGGCGCTCCGGTCGCCTCGTTGACGTAGAGGAACCCGGGCGACTGCAAGAGGACTTGCACGACCACGTCGACGGCATCCTCGAACCCGAGCTCGTCGCGCGCGGACCGGTAGACCCCATCGAGCCACGCGGCCTCTTCCGACGTAAGCGAGCGGCGGTACGCGAGGCGGCCGAGGCGAGCGATGACTTCGCTCGCGCACGCGTCGTCGACCGGCCCCGTCGCGTCGCACGGGATCACGCCCGCGCCCCACAGCCCGCGCCGCTCGACGGCGGCTTCGGCGTCGTTGCGGAGTTGGCGCACGCCGCGTTCGGTGAGGACGGGTGCGGCGTCGTCGAACGTCGGCGTGAAGCCCGGGTCCTGGAGGAGGTCGCGGACGGCGTTTTCGTACTGCGTCGGCGTGAGCGCGCGCGTCGTCGCGGGAGAGGCCGGCGAGGACTCGGCGTCGCAAGCGGAGACCACGGGCGTCCCGGGCGGGGCCTTCGGGTCGTCGGCCCGGGGCGTCCCCGGCGCGTCCTCAGGAGCTACGGGATCCCCGATGCGGCCCATGCAGGCGACCGGCAGGAGGAGGGCGATGCACCACGACGTCCTCATTGCGGCCAGTGTGCCCGGCGGCGGGCGGTGTTCGCACTTACGCTTGGATCGCGGATCGGTGCGGCCCCTCAGCGGCGCCGTACGGCCGGATCTATGGTAGGTCGCGGCCTGGTATGCGGTGGTGCGCTGCTCTGCTCCTCCTCGCTGGCGCGCTCGTGCCCCGTGTGGCCGCGGCCGAGCTGGACCTGTCGCTGGGCGGGCGGATCCAGTCGAACATCCGGTATCGCCCGTCCGAGATCGCGGTCGGTGACTTCTACGATCGGCGCGTCCTCGACGACGGCTTCGCGCGCAACGAGCACATCCTGAAGCTGAAGCTCAACGCGACGACGGAGCGCTTCGCAGGGATCGTCGACGTAGACCTGGTGTGGCTGGGCTTCCCGCGCACCGCGACGCTGGACGACCTCTCCCTCCGCGAGGTCGACGAGCCGGTCCGCATCGAGGCGCAGTCCGCGTACCTCGAAGG
>JAUHYN010001376.1 GCA_030426505.1 bacterium
AGTCTCCGCAATGGTCGCCATGTACAACTCCTCCGCGCGCTTCACCTTCGGAAGCGTCGCCTCGACGAGGCCGGACCCGTCCTGCTGGGTCGTCAGGCCATGATACCGCAGGATCGTGACGATCGCCGCGTCGTTCTTCGCCTCGACGAGCTCCGCCAACGCCTGCGCCCACGCGTCGAGCCGGTGCGGCGTGGGCGCGCCCCGGCCCCGCAGCGCCCAGAGCCCGAGCCGCATGAACGGGGACGTCGTGCGCGCGCCGAGCGCCGATTCACTCGTCAGGCTCAGCTCGTCCACGATCAACTCGAGCTCGACCAGCGGGTGCCCGAGCGCGGCCTCGACCGCGGCGGCCCCCGCGATCAGCTCGGACAGGCGACGCGGCGCCGTCCATCGCCCCGGCCCCTGGAACACGACGACCGGGACGAACAGCGGGAGCCGCTTCGCGTCCGGGTTCTGGGCGAGGTACCGCTCCCACCACCACAGCGCCGTCCGCAACATCCGGAACGCCATCATCTGATCCGGCGTGCTCTGGTGCTCGAGCGCGAACCAGACGACCGCCTCGGCGTCGCCCTCGAGGAACCGCGCGCGATAGAAGAGATCCGACTGCCGAACGCCGAGCTCCGTCGCGACGATCTCCGTCCGGTCCCGCTCGAGCGTCGCCCAGTCGATCGCCTCGACGACCGCCGCCGGCAACAACGCGCGAAGCTCGTCACGCGCGTTCGCGACGTCCGAGAACAGGCGCTTGAATAGGGCGTCGTGCGGCGTCCGCGTCACGCGTGGCTCGAGAGCAAACCTCGCGCCACACACGAGCGCGCTTCACTCGTGACGGTTCGTTCGAATACCGAACGACGTCCGTCCGGATATCGGACGACGCTATCTCCGCTGCGACAGTGCCACCGCCGACCGCGTCCCTCCGTGATCCAACAGCGCCGCGATCGCCTCCTTGTCCGCGAGGCCGGACGCGTCGACCGTCGCGATCAACCGGCGCACCTCGCGCTCGTGGACGAGGTAGCGCATCGCGAGCTCCGCGAGGGCGGGGCCGTCGAGGTTCTCGAGGTAGGAGAGCCCTTCGCGGTAGACGATGCGCGTCGCGAGCGACGCCGCGATGATGCTGATGCGGTAGGGGCGGGGGAGGTGCGTGTCGATGCGATCGCCCGCGACCTCCAGGAGCACCGGGGGCAAGTGTTCGCGCACCAGGTCGTCGAGGTTCGTCTCCGTCGCGACGAGCGCGGCCTCGATCGCGTCGGTCGCCGCGAGGATCGTCCGACTCAGCGACACCGAGAGGTCCGGGAGGATCAGGCTCGGGTCGCGCGCGTGCTCGGCGAACAACAGCACGGCCTCACGCCGCGCCAACGCACGCAGCTTCGTGAGTACCTCGGCGACGAAGCGCTCCTTCACCGCCATGAAGGCCTCGGGTTCCAGCAACAGGCTCGCCGCGATCTCGAAGCTCGAACAGATGACGCCGCACTTGTTCGCGCTCGAGTCCTTCACGATCAGCACGTTCGTCGACGTCGACAGCAGCCGTCGCGCCTCGGGCGTGATGAAGAGGTTCGCGCCCTCCACGATCACGCGGCTCGTCGCGTTCCCCGCGGCGTCGAGGTAGTCGCGCCAGTTCTTCTCGTGGATCGTCTGCGGGCGCCCGCCCGCCGGGATGAACGCGTCCGCGAGCACCTCGAAACACATCGAGTTGCGCAGCCGTAGCCCGTCCGGATCCTCCAGCGACGCGACCACGCCCTCCGGGCTCAGCTTCTCGCGATCGAACGCGGCGATCGGCGCCGACGCCGCCACCAGCCGCAATAGCTCCGTGTGGTCGAGGCCCTGTGGGTCGCGCGCCGAACCGCTGCCGTCCGCGATACCGACGATGCGCGCGCGCTCGCCGTACTCGCGGCACAAGATCTTGATCTCGTTCCCCGCGACGTCGCCGTCCGGTCCGCCCGTGAGCTTCACCGTGAACGTGTCCTCTCGCGGGTCGATGCCCACCGCGCGCAGCGCCTCCTCGAGGAACACGGTGACGCCCTCGCT
>JAUHYN010001377.1 GCA_030426505.1 bacterium
GATGGAAGCCATGGCTCCTTCTCCTTCGTTCCCGCGAGCGTCCGAAATTATGATCGCTCGGCGTCGATAGAACCGATTCGGCCTCCGGTTTGTCGCCGGAGTGAGCGCACGCACCCTGACAAACCCTCGAAGAGGGGCATTCGGGGGCTCGGCCACGCGATCGGACGCGCCCGGATCGAAAAAAGTTCGCCGGCCCAGCGCGCTCCGGACCCGGGTCTGCGGCGCGGGCCAGATCGAGACCGAATGAGACGCGCGTCACGGGTCCCGCGGCGATCGAACACGTGACATCGCGCGCGTCTCGTTGCAGGCGCGGCGCGCTTCGGATCAATGGAGCAGTCGTCGCGCGCGGCCCTGCAACCTGACTTGCATCGCTCGCCACGTCGACCTGCCACGTCGACCGGTTGGTATCTCGAGCGCCAAGGAAGGACGTTCGGCGACGCACGTCACCCGCTGTGCAACGCGCTCACGATTTTCGGGATCGGCTCTCATCGGTAACAAGTCGAGTCGCGTCGAATCAGGCCCCACGCAAGAGTGCGCCCGCATCGTCTGGGGGGCTTCGAGTAACCACCAACCAAGGGAAGAGGAAACGACGTGAGATTGCATTCGATGAATTGGGGCGTCTCGATCGGCTTGGCCTTCGGCCTGGTCATCACATCATGCGGCGGACCGAACGGAGGTCCGCAGGAGGTCGATCCCACCGTTGGGGAAGTGGGCGTGTCGGAGGTGTCGCTGCTGAAGGAGCACGACGTCGACGAGTCGAAGTCGTTCGAGATCCTCCGCGCGACGAATCCGATCCCGGGGCGCTATATCGTCGTCTTCACGCGCACGGCGGACAACGTCGACACGATCATCGCCAAGACCGTGGCGCGCGCTGGAGTGGAGCTCCACTTCAGGTACAAGGTCGCGCTCCGCGGCTTCGCGGCGACGATGCCCGAGCGCGTGGCGCGGAGCCTCGCGGCCACGCCGGGTGTGGCGTTCGTCGAAGAGGACTCGATCGTCTCGCTCGGCGCCACGCAGAACAACGCGACGTGGGGCCTCGACCGCATCGACCAGACGGACCTGCCGCTCGACGGCAGCTACACGTACGACTACGACGGCTCGGGCGTCCACGCGTACATCGTCGACACGGGCATTCGCGCTTCGCACAACGACTTCGGCGGCCGCGTGGGGAACGGCTACGACTTCGTGAGCAACGACAGCAACCCGAACGACTGCAACGGCCACGGAACGCACGTGGCCGGCACGGTCGGCGGGTCGACGTACGGGGTGGCGAAGAACGTGACGCTCCACGGCGTGCGCGTGCTCAGCTGCAGCGGCTCGGGTTCGAATTCTGGCGTGATCGCGGGCGTCGACTGGGTCGCGTCGAACTACCAGTCTCCGGCCGTCGCGAACATGTCACTGGGCGGGGGCGCATCCACCGCGCTCGACAACGCGGTCAACGGCGCGGTCTCCGCGGGCGTGACCTTCGCGGTCGCCGCGGGCAACGACGACACGAACGCTTGCACGCAGTCGCCGGCGCGCGCCGCCAGCGCGATCACCGTCGGCTCGACGACGAACTCGGACTCCCGTTCGGGCTTCTCGAACTACGGCACGTGCGTCGACATCTTCGCGCCGGGCTCGAGCATCACGTCGGCCTGGTACACTTCGAACAGCGCGACGAACACGATCAGCGGGACGTCGATGGCTTCGCCGCACGTCGCGGGCGTCGCGGCGCTGTACCTCGACGCGAACCCGGGCGCGACGCCGGGTCAGGTCACCGACGCGATCCTCGACAACGGGATCACCGGGACGCTGTCGAACGTGGGATCCGGTTCGCCGAACCTGATGCTCTACAGCCTCTTCGACGGCAGCAACCCGCCTCCGCCGCCGCCCCCGCCGCCGCCGCCGGGCGCGCCGTGCTCGGACTGTGAGGCCTACTCGGGTTCGCTGTCGGGCTCCGGTGACTGGGAAGCGCAGCCGAACGGCAACTACTTCTACTCCGGCTCCGGCACGCACCAGGGCTGGCTCGAGGGGCCG
>JAUHYN010000223.1 GCA_030426505.1 bacterium
TCATCGCGTCCAACACCGGCAGGCCCACGGTCACCGCCGTGCCCTGCAACATTCCGCGGAGGAACGTCCGCCTCGCGATGTGCTTCACTCTTGTCCTCCCGCGTAACGGAAGCCGTCGCTCTTCACGATCTCCACCACCAGCTCCGTGAACGAGAAGTCGGCGGCTTCGAACGCGTTCGCGAGCTCGTACAACATGCCGGCTTCGCCGCGCGTCTCCAGGTGCCCCGAGGCGTAGCGGTAGGCCATCTGCGCCACGCACGCCGCGACCTCGCGGCGCTCGCCGAGGAGCTGCGCGAGATCTTTCGCGGTGCGGAACGGCAGGCCGTCCAGCGAGCCGCGCGTGTCGACGGGCAGGCCGTTGTCCGTCGTGCGGTAGGCGCCGACGGCGTCGAACGACTCCAGCGCGAACCCGATCGGATCCATTCGGTTGTGGCAGGCCGCGCACGTGGGCTCGGCGAGGTGCAGGCGCTCGAGGCGCTGGCGGAGCGTCTCCGGGCCGACGTTCGGATCCTGCGCGGGGATCGTCGTGTTCACGGAGGGCGGCGGCGCCGGGATGTCCTGGCACAACAGCGACTGGCGGACGAAGCGACCGCGGAGCGTCGGCGAAGTGATCGTCGCGTGCGCGTTCAACGCGAGGAACGCGCCCGAGGTGAGGATGCCCGCGCGCGGCGCGTTCGCGGGGAACTGCACGCGAACGAACTCGTCGCCCTCGAACGACGCGGGGATCTGGTAGAGCCGCGCGAGCTCGGCGTTCACGAACGTGGTGTCCGTGTCGAAGATCGCGCGCAGGTCCGCGTCGCGCTCGAACACGATGTCGTCGATCATCAGGAGCAGCTCCTGGCGCATCGACTCACCGAGCGTGGGCGACATCTGCGGGAACAGCGCCGGGTCCTTGTCGATCGTGTCGAGTCGCTCGAGCTTGAGGTGCTCCGAGAAGAACGCGAGCAGCGCACTCCTCGCGCGCGGATCCGCGAGGAGGCGGCGCGCTTCGCGCTCGAGGCCGGCGGTCGTGTCGAGCGTGCCGTCTGCGGCGGCGGCGAGCAGCGCGTCGTCCGGCGTGGACGCCCACAGGAAGTAGGACAGGCGCGACGCCATCTCGTACGCGTCGTAGCGGCGGCGGTCGCCCTCTTCGACGCCGATGTCCGTGCGGAAGAGGAAGTGCGGCGACATCAGCAGGCCCGCGGTCGTCATCTCGAGCGCGACCCATACGTCGTTCAGGCGCGTGGTCACGTCGGCGACGACGCCCAACCATCGCGCGCGCTGTTCTTCGGTGAGCGGTCGACGGAACGCGCGCTGCCCGAAGCGGTCGAGGAACGTCGCCACGCACGGGTCGTCGGCGCCGGTCGGCGCGCAGCCGACGAACGCCTCGCGGCGCTCGGCCGTGAACACCTGCGCGGCGAGCTCGCGCGCGGCCGCTTCGTACTGCTCCGCGGCGCGCGGGCCGATCGTGAGGTTGGACGCGCCGACGGTCGTGAACCCGTGCAGCGGCGTGTCGACCTCGATGTCCTCCGGCACCGTCACGTCGCCGAGGAGATCGCGGACGGTGTTCCCATACTGACGCACCGTGAGCCGATGCAGGCGCGCCTCGACCGGATCGAATGGCGGGAAGACGACCTCGCCGGGATCGGGGTTCGGATTCGGTGTGGGCGCCGGGGGCGGCGAGGGCGCCTCCGCGGGCGGCGCGCCGTTGCAGGCGAAACCGATTGCGGCGATCGAAGCGAAGAGCACCGACGTGAGCGCGGCGCGCGTCACGCGCTCTCCCGGTGCAGCGCCCGCCGCGGGCCGGTCGAAGTGAGCCGATCCTCCGCCCCTCGTCATGAGCCGCTCCCTGACGCTCTGCCCACCATCGCCCGCCATCCTGGCACGAACGCGCCCCACAACCGAACCGACCGGCCCTGATCTCCGCCCCCTGACCGATGCCACCTTGACCCTCCCCCGGCCGTCGCCGAACAAGGACGGGTGCGCCGCGCGCTCCTGCTCCTGCTGCTGACGGCCTGCCCGGCCCCGGCGGCGACCGACGACGGGCTGACCGTGCGCGACGCCGGCGCGGATCCCTGCCTCGCGACCGACCAGGACGGCGACGGCTTCAGCACCCTCGCGAGCTGCGGCGAGGTGGACTGCGACGACACCAACATCGGCGTCTTCCCCGGCGCACCGGAGGCCTGCAACGGGATCGACGAGGACTGCGACGGCGAGGCCGACGAGGACCTCGGCGAGGGGACCTGCGGCGTCGGCCCGGGTCAGCGCGTCGTCCCGTTCTGTGGCGACGGCGCGCCCGCCGCGTGTACGCCCGCGCCCCCGTCCGAAGAGGTGTGCAACGGCCTCGACGACGACTGCGACGGAGACACCGACGAAGATCTGATCGGTGAGACCTGCGGCGTCGGCGCGTGTGTCGCGCGCGCCGAGTGCAACGGCGGCACGTGGAGCGCATGCCAACCTGCGCCACCGTCCGCAGAGATCTGCAATCGCATCGACGACGACTGCAACGGCGAAGTCGACGAGGGCCTGGGGACGGAGGTCGTCGAGAGCACGTACTCCACGCTCGTCGGGCAGCACGCGCAGTGCGACGGCTCCGGCCAACGGATCGGCCCGGACTGCAACGCCGCCTTCAATCGCTTCTGCGCCGCACACGGGTGCAGCACGACCGGGTTCGGTCCTCTCGAGAACTTCAACGACGTCGCCGTCGCGGGCTGCGTGCGCGCCACCGGCTTCGACGTCCCGTACGCGACGCTCGCGACGTTCCACCCGCCGTGCGACGGATCCGGCCAACGCATCGGCCCCGACTGCAACGCCGCGATGCACCGCTACTGCGCGAACCAACCAGGCTTCGTGAGTGGCTTCGGCCCCGCGGAGCAGAGCGCGACCACCGCATTGGTGCAGTGCGTCGCGGCCGACGTCGGGACGGTCGTGCAGACCACGTACAGCACCCTCGTCCAGCACCACGGCGGATGCACGCAGCAGTCGCGCATCGGCCCCGACTGCAACGCGGCGATCAATCGGTTCTGTCGGAGCCAAGGCCACGCTACGGGTTGGGGTCCCGTCGAGAACAGCGGCGACGTCGCGGTCGTGACGTGCGTTCGGTGACGCCGGCGGCACGAACGTATTGACCGATTTCGTCGTGCGAGAAAATCTCCGCGTCCCGTGGCCAAGGTCCAGCTGACACGGCACCTCTTTCGGTTCTTCCCGGATCTCGAAGGGAAGGACATCGTCGTCGAAGCGGCGACGGTCGCGGAGGTCGTCGAGCGGCTCGAGGCGCTCGCGCCGGGCATCGCGTTCTACATCTGTGACGAGCGCGGGCGGCTACGGCAGCACGTGAACATCTTCGTCGACGAGGCGCGGGTCGAGGACCGGCGCGCGCTGAGCGACGCGGTCGAACAGGACACCCGCGTGTTCATCTCGCAGGCATTGAGTGGAGGCTGAGTTGTCGGATCGAATCATGGTCGGGACCCGCAAGGGGACGTTCTTCGCGAACGAGACGAACGGGCGCTGGGCGCCGGCCCTCGCGGGGCACGCGGGGCAGGGCGTCAACTTCGTCGCGCGCGACCCGCACACCGGGACGCTCTGGGCGGCGCTCGGACACGGGCACTGGGGCGCGAAGTTGTCGCGGTCGACGGACGACGGGAAGACCTGGGCGGACGCGAATCAGATCAAGTACCCCGAGGGCGCGAAGTACCTGTCGCCACCGGAGCCGTCCGAAGATCCGGACGCCCCCGCGCGCGCCGTGATCACGAAGGACGCCGTGGTGCTCAAGCTGTGGGTCCTCGCGTTCGGTGCGACGGGGAAGATGTACGTGGGCACGATCCCCGGCGGGCTCTTCGAGAGCTCCGACGGCGGGGAGTCGTTCGAGCTCAACCGCCCGCTGTGGAATCACGAGTCGCGCGGCGGCGACCTCTTCGCGGGCGAGGGCTCCGGGATGACGCACTGGTTCGGCACGCCCGCGGCCGAGGGCGACTTCGCGCCCGGCATCCACTCGATCGTCACGCACCCCACCGATCCGGATCGTCTGATGGTCGCGATCTCGACGGCCGGCGTGTTGGAGACGACCGACGGCGGCAAGTCGTGGCGCAGCCGCAACCAGGGCATGTCGAACGACTACCTGCCGGACCCGAACGCGGAGTGGGGCCACGACCCGCACTTCGTCGCGCTGTGCCCGGCGCAGCCCGACCACGTCTGGCAGCAGAACCACAACGGCGTCTTCTACAGCGCGGACGGCGCGGCGAACTGGAAGAAGGTGAGCCAGCCCGACCAGGGCGTCCACTTCGGCTTCCCGGTCGCGGTGGACGACAAGGACGGCAAGACCGCGTGGCTCGTGCCCGGGCACTCGGACATGCAGCGCACCACGGTCGACGGCGGCCTGTTCGTCGCGCGCACGCAGGACGGCGGCGAGACGTGGGAGCAGCTCCGCGAGGGCCTGCCGCAGGAGGCGGCGTACGACGTCGTCTACCGCCACGCGCTCCACGTGAGCGGCGATCGCCTCGCGTTCGGGAGCACGACCGGGAACCTGTACCTGAGCGAGGACCGCGGCGAGAGCTGGCGCACCGTCGCGAACAACCTGCCGCCGATCTACTCGGTGCGGTTCGGCTGATCCTCAGCGCCGACTCACGCGGCGTGCTCCCGACAGATCGCGAGGGAGTCACGCTTCGTGAGCGGCTCGCCCGTGAGTCCGCACCTGAACCGCGAGCCGTTCCGCTCGAACAGCTGACACGTCGAACACTGACCGAACGAGCGCTGACCGCGCGCCGCTTGGAGTCGCGCGAGGAGCTGGACCGCCGCTTCTTCCGCTCCGGCCAGGTCCGCGCCCGAGGTGGGCGCCCACTTCATCGGGAAGGCTTCGTCGACGATCGCGGCTCCCGCGGCGGTCGGCTTGCAGTGCGAGACCCGACCATCGTGTTCGTCGGCGTGTTTCTCGAGGAGGCCGCGCCGCTCCAGCGCTTGGATCGTCTGGCTCGTGGTGCCCTTCGTCAGCCCGAGATACTCGGTGAGGGCGCTCGCCGTGTCACTGTAGCGGTTCGCGTTCGCGAAGTAGATCAGCGCTTCGAGCTGTACGAGTTTCAGGTCGTGCGCGACGGCGCTCGCTCGGAGTTCGGACCGGAAGAGCGACGAGATGCGTTCGAGCGCGAGGTGGAGGCGAGCGGCGTTGGACACCGCTTATATCGTAGCGAGTCGAAACGAACCGCGCCAGTGGTGTTTCAGAAGTCGTCGGGCGCGACGTACGGGCTCGACCAGAGCGTGACCTGGAGCAGCACGGACTTGCGCCAAGCGTCCTGCATGGCGTCGACGGTCTCGACGCGCTCACCCGTCGCGGCCAGGAAGGGACGGAGCGTCTGGACGATTGGCTGCGCGAGGGGGAGGAGGTACCGGAACGGCACGATCGCGGTGCTGGTCGCGCCGTCCGTCGCGTTCTTGCCCACGCGGTGGTGTCGGCGCCCGATCTCGAACTGCCAGCGGAGCCAGTCGTCGTCGTACCGCGCCGCGGCGGTGTCGCGGATCCACTGCCCGAACCGGGCGCGGACCCGGGCGAGGTACTCGCCGTTGGGCTCGCCGGACGTCGGGTGCGCGAAGTGGGCGAGTAGGAACGGCTTCGATCCGACGAAGCCGTACCAGACGTCGAGGACGGCCTCGATCTGGGGCTCGAGGATCGGTCCGGAACGGCGCAGCGCCGCGACGTCGTCGTCGCCGAACAGGGCGACCTCCTTCATCGTCGCGAAGGCGTCGGCGTCGATGAGGCTGCGGGGGAGCTCGGGGTCTCCGAGTCGGTGTCCAGGGATCTGCATGAGTGTTCCTCCAGAAGGGGGTTAATAGGTATCGACTCGATACTTGTTCGACAAGGGTCGGTCAACAAGTTTCGAGTCGAAACTGTATCAGGAGGACAGACGTCCGCGGGACCTCTCCTGGAGGGCCGAACACCCGGTGCGGTCGTGACGATGCGCCTCAGGAGATCGGGACGCCGCCCAGGCGGTCGGGGTCGACGTTGTCCGCGACCAACGAAGCGTCGCGCGCTTCGACGGCGGCGGCGACGATCGCGTCGAGCGAGAGACCGTCGCGGAGGCCTTCGGTCACGGCCTCGAGATCGTACTTCGTGACGGTGCCCGGGGCCGGGTTCCGGATGCCGTTCGCCCAGCCGAGATCGTCGATGCGCGCGATCAGCGCGTCGGCGATGTCGCTCGGGATCTCGAGCTCGGGTGCGACGCGTCGGATGTCGTCGGCGTTCAGCGAGGTGAGGACCTCGCCATCGCGTTCGATCGTCCCGTTGTCGAGCGCGCCGGCGAGGACGCGGACGGCGGAGCGCGTCTCGATCGCGTCGCGCTCGACCTGCGCGGAGGCGACGGCCGCGTCGAAACCGGAGCCACCCACGAACGCCTCGCCCGCTGCGCGGAGGTCGACGATCGAGATCGTGTCCGCGTCCGGATTGCGTGCGCCGTTCGCGTAGCCGAGCACGCCGCTCGCGTCGGCGATGCGTTGCACCGCGCTCTCCGGGAGCCCGAGGGCGGCGCCGATCTCGGCGAGGTCGCGCGCGGAGAGGAAGAAGCGCCGCGAGCCGTCCTCGGCTTCGAACGCGGGGTGGCCGTCGTACCAGGCTTCGCCGATCCGACAGATCGATTCGAAGGTGTCCGCCTCGAGCGCGCCGACCGCCTCGCGGAACCCTTCGGCGTTGCGCCACGCCATGAGTTGATCGAACGGGTTCGTCGACGCCGCGCCGCGCCCGCCGGGGTGGATCTCGAAGTGGAGGTGCGGCGCCGTCCCGGCCGCGTTGCCGGTGTCGCCGAGGTCGCCGATGCGGGTGCCCGCGGGGAGCGTCGCGCCGATCGCGAGCCCGTCCGCGTGACGTTCGAGGTGCGCGTAGTAGTACGCCTCGCCGGTCTCCGCGGACTGCAGCCAGACCCAGTTGCCGCCCTTGCCGCCGGAGCCGAAGTCGATCACTACGCTGTCGACCGGCGCGACGAGGGGGGCGCCCTCCGGGCCGAAGATGTCGACGCCGTGGTGGCCGCTGGAGTGGCGCGCGTCGCTCGGTCGCGAACCGGAGTAGTCGCTGCTGTGGCTCGGGTCGGCCGCCTGATCGAAGACGTCCCACCGCGCGTCGTAGCCGATGTTGTACTGACCGCCGTCGACGACGAAGCTCGGTCCGGCCGGCGTGAACGCAGCGGCGTCCGCTTCGCAGGTCACCGGGTTCGCGCCCGCATCCGCGGCGGCGACACCCGCGCCGAACGGCGCGAGGATGCCGAACGCCACGCCGCCCACGACCGCGCGCGCGGCGAGCGAGCGGCGCCCGATGCGTTGGCGGTGCGCTTGTCCGCGCGCCTTGAACGGCGACAAGAGGCGCCCGCGGCGACGCTCGGATCCGATCGGTGCGCGTCGCGCGCTCGGGGCGGCGGGTTCGCTGCGGAGCGAGTGATGGGTCGTGCGGCGGCCGGAGGAGACATGCATGGCCTCTCCATCGAACCGTGTTTGGGCGACGAACTCACTTACGGTGCGGTCGTAAGGAAAACGTGGGCGCTCGCGCGCGGGCTTCACCGGTTCGGTTGCACCTCGCGCCGGACTGCACACGATCGCGGCCACGAATCGTACGAGGACGTTGGCTCCGCGTTTGCACTCACAGAGCGCGGAGGAGACCCACCCCGATGAAAACCGAAATCGTCAACCGCCCCGTGACTTGCTCCGTGGACAAATCCAAGACGGTCGAGCACTCGCACACCGACAGCGAGGGCAACACGTGTACTTCGAGCGAGACGATCCACTGGACCGAGCTCGTGACGAAGATCGTCCAGCAGATCATCAACGTCCCGGATCCGGAGCCGCCCGCGAATGAAAACCTCGCGATGGACGACGACGATCTCTACGCGCCCACGGAGCCGTACGCCTCCGTCGCGATCCCGGAGTTCAGCCCGGCCATGCAGCTCAGCGGTGCGCCCGAGGGCTTCGACACCACGCGCACGCCGCCGACGTTCAACGGCACGAACGGCGACGACGCCTACACGGTCTCGCAGGACGCCAGCGGCGACATCATCGTCACCAACGACAACAGCGGCACCGCGTACACGCTCCCGGCCGCCGACGCGGCGGGCGGCGTCAACATCCGAACCCACGACGGCGACGACTCGATCACGATCGATCCGAGCGTCACGATTCAACTCAACGTCCACGGTCAAGGCGGCAACGACACGATCGACGCGCGCGGCGTGACCGTCGGACAGATCCTCGGCGGGGGCTACGGCGACGACACGATCTACGGCAGCGAAGAGCGCGACATCATCGACGGCCACTCCGGCGACGACACCATCTCCGCCAACGGCGGCAACGACGAGGTCGAGGGCGGCAACGGCAACGACACGATCAATGGCGGGGCGGGCGACGATCAGTTGACCGGTCAGGACGGCGACGACGTCATCAACGGCGGCACCGGCCACGACTTCATCATGGGCAACGAGGGTGCGGACACGATCGACGGCGGCGAGGGCTCCGACGCGATCTACGCCGACGCGGACGATCTCGAGATCGACGCGGGCGACTACTTCAACTTGTCGATGTACAACCTCACGCCGGATCAGGACGTGGATCTCATCGTCACCGAGGACGGCTCGGTCGCGCCGATCAACGCGGGGAGCTCGGACGTCACGGTCACGTACGACCCCGAAGCCACGCAGCAGTGGCTCGACGATCACCCCGAGTTCGTCATCAACGGCGACGCGGACTTCCGCGAGCGGACGTTCGCCGACTTCGGCGTCATGCTCAGCACGACGCAGGGAGCGGACCTCCTCGACGAAATCAGCGCGGAGCTCGTCGCGGCCGGCGAGACGCTCCGCATCGCCGAGCGCTTCGATCGTCCGGGCGGTGGCTACGACGGGAGCAACGACATCGACGTCGCGAATTGGGCGACGATCTACAACGGGACGGCCGACCCGGGGGACGAAGCGAACCGTCACCCGCTGCCCGCGCTGTTCCACGAGCTGGTCCACGCGCACCAGGATCTGACCGGTAACATCGCGCCCGGGTACACCGACTTCACCGACTCGACCGGGGCGGTGACCGGTCGCGTGCGGAACGCCGAGCTCGAGACCACCGGCCTCTCCTACGTGGACAGCGCAGGGAACGTGATCCCGGAGAACAACTACGCGTTCAGCGACAACCTCTTCCGGATCGAGATCGGGCTCCCCGAGCGTGAGGTCTACGGGAGCGTGGGCGGGACGCCGACTTCGTACTCGGCGACGCGATAGAGGATCAGAGGGACGCGAACGCCTCGCGCGTGAGGTTTCGCGTCCCGCCCTCGGTGACGAGGACGTTGTCCTCGATCCGGATCCCACCGAACGGCTTCAACGCCTCAACGCGATCCCACGCGACGCCGTCGCCGCCCTCCGCCTTCAACTGCTCGAGCAGCGAGTCGATGAAGTACAAGCCCGGCTCGATCGTGAAGACCTGCCCCGCCGCGATCGTGCTCGTGTTGCGGAGGAACGGATTGTCCGCCTTCGGCTGGCGCAGACGCATGCCGACGTCGTGGACCTGCACGCCGAGCGAGTGCCCGAGGCCGTGCGGGAAGAGCTTGCGCGTGACGCCCTGGGCGATCGCCGCCTCCGCCGACCCCGTGAACAGACCGGTCTCCACGAGCACGCCGCCGAGGAGCTCGTGCGCGAGGTCGTGCAGCGCTTCGTACTCCATCCCGACCGTGATGCGATCGATCACCGCGCGCTGGAGGGCGTCCATGCGCTCGATGAGCTCGCCGAACGCCTCGGCGCCCGGGACGGCGTCGCGGGTCACGTACGTGCGCGTGATGTCGGAGCAGTAACCGAGGTGCGCGGCGCCGGCGAGTGCCA
>JAUHYN010000224.1 GCA_030426505.1 bacterium
CATGAAGGAGGAGACCGAGAAGGCCCTCGTCCGGATGCAGCGCGAGAGTGAGTTCACGATCAACCAGGAGATCCGCAAGGTCGAAAACTTCATCCGCGCGGAGGCCGTGAAGGCGACGATGGAAGCCGCCGAGCAGCTCGTCCGCGAGCGCATCACGGACGCCGACCGCCGGCGCCTCACCGACCAGTACATCACCGAGCTCGAGAAGCAGCCGAGCTGAGGAGCCTGAGAAACGATGTCACTCGCCAGCGCGGCCGCGCGCCGCTACGCAGAAGCCTTCGTCGAGTCCGCCGCCGCCAAGGGCGACCAAGCCCTCTCGACCCTCCGCGACGAGTTCAACGGCCTCGCCAAGGTCCTGGACGAAATCCCCGAGCTCGCCGACCTCATGCTCAACCCCGCCGTCACGGTGGAGGAGCGCGGCAAAGCGCTCGATCAGGTCATGGCCAACATCGGCCTGTCGGACTTGACCCAGCGGTGCCTCAAGCTCCTGTCGGAGAAGGATCGCATCGGCGAGATCCGCGAGATCGCGAAGACCGTCGACGCCCTCGCCGACGAGCGCGCGGGCCGCGAGCAGGCCTTCGTGACCAGCGCGATCGAGATGTCCGAGGGCGCGATCGATCAGCTCCGCCGCGCGCTCGAGAAGCGCACCGGCAAGAAGATCCAGATGAACGTGTCGGTGGACCCGGCCCTCATCGGCGGCATCCGCGCCGAGGTCGGCTCGTACGTCCTCGACGGCACGATCCGCACGGAGCTCGAGCGGCTCCGCGTCGCCCTCGAGAACCAAGACCGGGCGTAGGCCCGCACGTATGCCCGTCGACGCCGAGGTCTTCGAAGTCCTCCGCCGGGACCCCGGCCAGGTCCGCGTCGCGATCGTCGGCGCGAGCAACGACCCCGCCAAGTTCGGCTATCGCATCCTGATGAACCTCGCCCGCAAGGGCTTCGACGTGGTCCCGATCCACCCGACCGAATCCGAGGTCGCGGGGCACACCGCCTACGCGTCCGTCGAGGACGCGCCCGGGCCGATCCACATCGTCGACTTCGTCGTCCCGCCGCGCGTGACGAAGGCGATCCTCGAGCAGCTCGATCCGGCGCGCTTCGAGATCGTGTGGCTCCAGCCGGGATCGTTCGACCGCGACGCCGCCGCCGTCGCGACGGACCGCTTCGCCCACGCGATCGTCGGCGACTGCATCATGGTCGAGACCTGATCCCACTGTACGAAGCGGGCGCCGCGAGCGCTCCGGGATCGACCGTACGGCACGCGTCGAATCCTCGCGCGGGCGCCTCCTCGTTCTGCTCTACGAGCTGCCTCAGACGCGCCGCGAAGCGCGCCGCGGGCCCGCCATCGACGACATCGTGGTTGAACAGCGCCGTCAGCGCGAGCACCGGACGCACGACGACTTCGCCCCCGCGGACGACCGCCTTGTCGACGACGCTCCCGATCGCGAACGTCGTCCCGCGCGGCCCCGTCCCGAACGTAGAGACGAAGCCGGGGATGTCCGCGAACTTGCCGACGGAGGTCACGAGCGTCGTGCCGGCGAAGCGTTTGACGCGCGGCGCGCTGCGGATGATTCGACGGAGCGCGAACAGTCGTAGCCAGCGCGGCAACCACGACACGAGTCGCATCCCGCGTCGGGCCCTGCGGTCGTCCGCGCCGAGCTCACCGCGGCGAGCGTACGCGTTCTTGGCCGCTTCGATCTCCGCGTAGATCTCGGCCGCCGACTTGGCCTGGGCCCTGCGGATCACGAGCATCAACGGGTGTGGCCCGTCCTCGGTTCGCACCTCGACCGGCACACTGACATCGACGTCATCGAAGTACGCGATGCGCCGCCCGTGCATCACCACGTTCAGGTCGGGGTGCTCGCCGAGCGCGGACGCGATCGCCCACACCACGTGCGCGAACAGCGACACCCGCACTCCGCCCTCGCGCTGCGCCGCGATGCGCGCCAGCGGCGAGGACACGTCGAGCTCCATGAACGCCGTCATCGGGTGACTCGGCGGGATCGCCTCGAACGCATCGATCGCGAGCTGGCGCAGCGGCGACGGCGCCTCGATGCGACAACGTTCGCTCATGACGAGCACCTCCACAGCAGAACGGTTCGAGATCCGTGCCACCTCCATGCCTCTGCCCCGTCGACCGGCCGTGACGAAGCGGGAACGACCGCCTCGAAGATCGATCCGACCTCGTACCCACTCCGCGCTTCGATGGCTCTCGGGCGCCGAACGGCGTAGGACTTTGGGCGACCCGAGCGACCGCGCTGGTCCTCAGCCACGCGCACCTCGACCACAGTCACGACTGGGCTGAGGGGGCCGGTCGGCCTTCACGCTTTCGGCTCGGCTCGCGTTCAGCGGTGTGCCGTGGCGCAGCGACGGGGCCCCGGGGCGCAAAACTCGCTCAACGCGCCCTCGACGCGAAGGATGAACGCGAGCCCCGGCGATTCGAGCGAAGCGCCGCTTCTTCGGATCCGAAGCGCACGATTCACGGATCCGAACCGACGGCGGCTCCGTACTCCGATGCGAAACCTCGGCGGGGAACCCGCCGCGTACTCCAGGAGGACAGACATGAAGCTGATCACGCTCGCGAGCCTCGCGCTCGCCACCCTCGCCCTCACCGCCTGCGGGGGGCCCGACGACCCCGCGTACGACGACGTGATCGTGGTCGAACACGACACGAGCTCGGAGGCGCTGTGGGGGATGCTCACCGGGACGTCGTGCAGCTGCGCGGGCCAGGTCGCGCCGCCGTGCCCCGCGCCGACCACGTCGCTCGGAGCCTACTGCTCGCCCGATGCGGGCGGGTGCAGCCTGCAAGCCATCTGTCAAAACCCCCCGCCGGCCCCGCCCACTCCGCCCGGCAATGGCGACCCGGAGTGTGGTCCGGGCACCGGGCGCATCTGCAACTAGACTAGCGAGGGGGATTCAGGCGCATAGGTGGCCGGCGTGGGCAAACGCACGTCGCGGAAGTGCCGGTGGCGGGCGAAGTGCGTTCGCGGATGCAGGTTCGGGCGCACCGTGCGGCGGCGCGAGCGCGCAGTGGAGGACAGGTTCTTGGGCGCGGTCGTCGGTGTCAGCTTCAGATTCCTGACGACGCACACGGTCGCCTGCGCGGGCTGCCACGTCGCGACGCGCGCGGCGATACGTCGAGGCGCGCCTCGGCGACCTCCTCGCCGACGAGTTCGAGTTGGACGCTCCGTACGACCTCAACCTCGCCGGGGCTTGGCAGGACGACTCCCACGCGGCGGTGAGATCGGACATCAAGGGGCGGTGGGCAGATCACATTCGAGCGCCGGTCCGGTCTTCGCGGCGATGGGGCATGCCCACAGGGCCTTCCGCTGAAGGCAGCGCGTCTTCGCGCTCGGGGTGTCCTCGATTCGTCGCCATGTGTGATCGAGGGTGATGGGCTCGAAGTCGACCGCGCACGTGTTGGGGCAGACCGAGCGCTGCTCGAAGTGGAGGCGCAGTGCCGCCGATGCGTCGTCCTGCGTCATGGTGCCGGACGTCTCGCCCAGATATGCCCCTGACGTCACCCGAAACGAGGTGAGGCGGGCGTTCGCGTCGAGGTACAGGGCCGGCCCTTCGACGCTGCAATATTCGTTGGTTCCTTCGACCTCGTAATACTCGCGGATGAAACCGTCCGCCGAGACGCGCACGACGAGGTTTGCGCCCGGCTGCTCGACCCGCACTTGAAAGACGCCGACCAACTCATCCGGAAGAGCGTGTCCTCCGCAGGCGCTCAGCAGGACGAGGGCGCCGAGGGCGGGTTGCGACTTCATGGTGGTCATCGTGCGACGGGAGCAGGGGCGCCGTCCACAGGGCCGGGTCTCAGCCGTCCTCGCCAGATGACTCCGTGACTCTCCGAACACACTCCCGGAGGGCCGCAGGCAACGATGAAATCAACTCTTCGATCGAGACGCCGATGGCCAGAGCCTCGAATGTGCTGTCGTGGAAGGTCAGCAGGTAGTGCCTCACCTGGGTCCAGTGCGCTGGATCGTACTGCGCGTGGACGCTGTTGATCTCCTGGATCTCCGCGACCCACGCGGATCGCTCGACGACATGGGCGGCGTACGGTTCGAGCCCTCTTCCGTGGAGTCGATGCCCGTGCAACACCTCGTCGTTGGGAGCGCCCAATCGGCTCGCGATGCAACGCTCGAAGGTCACCAAGCCGAGGCGTTCGGATCGTGGCTCGCCGGGTCGATGACTCGGGCGGTGGTACCGTCCCACTCTGCGGGGGGTTGGGACGCGAGGTAGAGCAGGAGCGTGGCATGTTCAGACGCGACGACGTGCGGCACCGGCGCGCCGGCATTCCACATGGGCGCCCAATCGTCGTTTTCCTGCGGGCCGCGGGCCCGGGTCGATGTCGAGGCCGGCAGGCCCGAACCACTCGTCCGAGGCTGCGGCCTCGCCGGGCTCCTCGGCGAGGTAGCCGTTGGCCTCGACCCAATGCGAGAAGCGTCGCATGACCTCGTCCTCGAGCGCGACCACGTCGTCGCTCGAAGGACTGCGGTCGTTGTAGAACTCAAGCGTCTCGCCTTCGCGTTCGACGTAGCCGCCGTCGAACATCACCGACCCGACGTCGAATGCCGTCGAACACGCAGCGGACGAAGATCCGCGATAGGGCCGACAGGGGCTCGCTTCGCGCGCCGAGCAGACCGACGAGCTCGGCGGGTGGCACAACACGTACTGTCGAAGGGGCACTTCGAGGACGACTCGCTCCACGAGATAGTGACTCAGATCGTGCCTGCGCCGTGCGCCACAGCTCGGGCAGAGCCCACGACACTTGCACGACATGGGCAGGGCTCGCTGGGTGCCGGTTGAACAACGCGGTCAGCGCGAGCACGGGACGTACGACGACCTCGGCCCCGCGGACCACCGCCTTTTCGACGACGCTCCCGATCGCGAACGTCGTCCCGCGCGGCCCCGTCCCGAACGTAGAGACGAAGCCGGAGATGTCCGCGAACTTGCCTACGGAGGTCACGAGCGTCGTGCCGGCGAAGCGTTTGACGCGCGGCGCGCTGCGGATGATCCGACGGAGCACGAACAGTCGCAGCCAGCGCGGCAACCAAGACACGAGTCGCATCCCGCGCCGGGCCCTGAGATCGTCCGCGCCGATCGCACCGATTCGGGCGTGCGTTCTCGGCCGCTTCGATCTCCGCGTAGATCTCGGCCGCAGGATCCGACCTCGTACCCACTCGCGCCGCGGGCGTTCGGTAGCCCTCGGGCGCCGAACGGCGTAGGACTTCGGGCGGATGCATATCGAGTTCTACGGCGCCGCCGGGGGCGTCACCGGCTCCCTCCACCGACTCCGGGTGGGCGACCACGACGTCCTGCTCGATTGCGGCCTCTTCCAGGGGCGGCGCGAGGAGACGAACGCGCTCAATCGCGACCTCCCGAAGTGGGCGACCCGAGCGACCGCGCTGGTCCTCAGCCACGCGCACCTCGACCACAGCGGCAACATCCCGACGCTCGTGAAGCGCGGCTTCAACGGGAACATCTACACGACGCCCCCCACCCGCGATCTGTGCGCCGTGATGCTCCGCGACTCGGCGATGATCCAGACTCAGGACGCCGCCTACCTCAACAAGCGCAACGCGCGCGACGGCATCGACCGCCGGATCGAACCGCTCTACACCGCCGAAGACGTACAGACCGCGATGGGGCGAATGATCTCCGTCCCCCTGCACCGCCCCATCCCCGTGGCGCCCGGCGTGACCGTCACGTTCTACAACTCGGGGCACGTACTCGGGTCGGCGCTCGTCGTCGTCGACCTCGAAGAGCGAGGACACCGCTCTCGACTCCTCTTCACCGGTGACCTCGGGCGGACCGAGCTCCCGCTCCTGCGCGACCCGGAGATCGTGAGCGGCGTGGACCACCTGCTGATCGAGAGTACCTACGGCGACCGTACGCACCCGGACATCGCGACCATGGACGATCAACTCGGCGCGATCATCAACGAGACGGTGAAGCGCGGCGGCCGCGTCTACATCCCGACGTTCGCCCTCGAGCGCGCGCAGGAGGTCTTGTTCTCACTGGAGCGCCTCCACGAGCGCGAGGCGATCCCCGAGGTCCCGATCTACATCGACAGCCCGCTGGCGATCGCCATCACCGAGATCTACAAGCTGCACGTCGAGAACCTGCAGGACGACATCCAGCAGCGGTTCCTCGACCGCAACGATCCGTTCTCGCCGCCCGGCCTGCGCTACGTCTCGGACGTCGAGGCCTCGAAGCACCTCCAGGCCAACTCCGACAGCTGCATCGTGATCGCCGGCTCCGGGATGTGCGAGGGCGGTCGGATCGTTCATCACTTCACGCGAGCGCTCGGCGACTCGAAACACAGCGTCGTCATCGTGGGCTTCATGGCGTCGCACACGCTCGGGCGCCGCCTGGTCGAAGGGCACCGGAAGGTCAAAGTCCTCGGTCTCGAGCGCGACGTGTGGGCCAGGATCCACAAGATCGACGGGCTCTCCGCCCACGCCGACAAGGACGACCTCGTCGACTTCGTCCGACGTACGGCCGAGGCCGGGCACGTTCGATCCGTATCGCTCGTGCATGGCGAAGACGACGCGAGAGCCGCCCTGAAGGCGTCGCTGAAGCAGCTCGGACTCCCGAAGGTCGTCAACGGCGTCAAAGGCGAGCGCGTGGATCTCTAGCAGGCGCTCACCCCAGAGGCAGTCGCCGCGCGGCGAGGTGATCGACGAACGTTTTCACCGTCGGTGAGAGGTGACGCGCGCTCGGGTAGACCGCGTGCAACGGGATCTGGACGGAACACCACGCGGGGAGCAGCCGGACGAGCGCGCCCGTCTCGAGCGCGTCGCTGCTCCGGAACCCGGGGAGCAACGCGACGCCGAGCCCTTCGCGCGCCGCGGCTTCGATCAGATCGAAGTCGTTCACGACCACGCGCGGCTTCATCTCGATCGCGACGGTCTCGCCCTCGCGGGTGAGGCGCCACGTCGCGCGATCCACGCCCGCGCCGAACAACAGCGCGTCGTGCGCAGCGAGCGCGCGCGGATCTTCGGGCGCGCCGACGCGCCGGACGTAGTCGGGGCTCGCGACGACGAAGCTCTTCAGGTGCCCGAGGCTACGCGCGATGAGCGAGGAGTCGGCGAGCGCCCCCGCGCGAATCGCGAGGTCGAAGCCCTCGTGGACGAGATCGACGACGCGATCCGCGCTCACGATCTCGAGCTGCACTTCACGGTAACGCGACAAATACGAAGCGACCGCCGGGCCGATGAAGCCGAAGTTGAGCGGGACGGTCACGCGCAGCCGCCCGCGCGGCTCGGACTGGAGGCGATCGACGGCCTGCTCCGCGGCGTCGACCTCGGCGACCACGCGCGCCGCGTGGTGGTAGTAGGCGCGCCCCGCGTCGGTGAGCGCGAGCTTGCGCGTGGTGCGCTGGAGGAGCCGCGCGCCGAGGCGCTCCTCGAGCGCGGCGACCTTGCGGCTCACGGTCGACGTCGGCACGTCGAGCGCGCGCGAGGCGCCGACGAAGCTCCCCGCCTCCACGACCTTCGCGAACAGGTACAGCGCGTCGAGATCCACCGGCGGCCAGATTATCCCATTTTCGGGATGATTACTCTCGAAATCAGGGACTAATCGCCCCGGCGGGACGGACGTAGATTGGGGGCATGAAGACGAACCACTGGAACATCGACACCACGCACTCGAGCATCGGCTTCGCCGTGAAGCACATGGTCTTCTCGAAGGTCCGCGGCCGCTTCGCGGACTGGACGGGCAAGATCGAGCTGGATCCGGTCGACCCGACGTCGGGCCGCGTCTCGGTCCGCATCGACACGGCGAGCATCGACACGGGCGTCGCCGACCGCGACAACCACCTCCGCTCGGGCGACTTCTTCGACGCGGAGCAGTTCCCGGCCATCACGTTCGAGAGCACGTCGGTCGTCAAGGACGGCGGCAAGCTCCGCGTCACGGGCGACCTCACGATCCGCGACGTCACGAAGCCGGTCGTCCTCGAGGTCGAGTCGAACGGCCGCGCCAAGGACCCGTGGGGCAACGACCGCGTCGCCTTCGAGGCCAAGACCTCGATCGACCGCCGCGACTTCGGCCTCACCTGGAACCAGGTCCTCGAGGCCGGCGGGGTCCTGGTCGGCGAGCGCATCGACATCGCGATCGAGGTCCAGGCGGTCGCGGCCGCCGCGGGCGACGAGCAGGCGGCGTAGGCCGCGACGAGGACGGGCGGGCGCGGAGCTCCGAGACACCCCCGCGTTGCGATTCCGCGCGCGCGCGATACGCTCTCGGCGATGCGCGCCCTCCTCGCCCTCGCCCTCGTCGCCGCGCCCGTCCCCGCCCTCGCGGGGGCCTCGGTCTGGATCCCGGTCGGGGCGCGGACCGCCGAGGCGGACGGGCCCGGCGAACCCGTCGACCCGAGCCTGGCCCTGGGGTGCATGATCGAGCTCCCGGCCGCCGTGCTGATTGCCCCGTCCCTGGCCGAAGAAGCCGACTTCTTCAGTATCGGGACGAACGCCGTGGAACGCGATCGACGGGGACCCGAAGACCACGTACGTGACGGTGAAGGGCGAGGCGCTGCGGCTGCACCTCGGTGGCGTCACGAAGGTCCATCACGTCGAACTCGTCCCCGGCTACGCGAAGAACGACAAGGTATGGCGGCAGAACCGGCGGCCCACCAAGGTGCGCGTCCGGACGAAGCTCGACGGGGACGCCAGCCCCTGGCGCGTGGTCACGCACGACCCACCGGAGACGCTCGGCAAAGACACGCCTTGGTGGAGCATCTCGCTCGAGCCCGCGGTCGACGCCGACATGATCGAGATCGAGGTCCTCGAGTCCGAGGCCGGCAAGGGCAACCGGTCCAAGGACGTGTGCATCTCGGAGGTCATCCTCCTCACGAAGCGCGACGCGCCCGAAGCCGACGTTTACACGTTCAACCTCCCGCTCTCCGACGACCGCCTCGCCATGCCGTTCGAGCGCTTCCGCCTCGACGGCGAGACCTGCCGCGACGTCGAACACGACAACACCGGCGGCGCCCATACTGTGTTCGTCGGGAAGTGCCGCCTCGCCCGCGGCAAGATGGAGTTCGACGGCCGCCTCGAGGTCCGCGAGCCCGATGGCGTCGAGAAGAAGCCGTTCAAGAAGACCTACCCCGTGCGCCGCGTGAACCGCCGGGTCCTCGTCGTCGGCGGCTACGTCTACACGCGTTGACGCCCCCGGCCGCGGCGCCTGTTATCTTCCGCGCCGTGTCCCTCGAACCCTTCCTCGGACTGTGGCGCCTCGACCCGGAGGCGTCCGAGTACGGCGAGGCGCCGATGCCCTCGCTCGGCGTCTACTCGATCCTCGGCGATGCCGAGCGCCTGCGCTTCTTCGCGCGGTGGACGCTCGGCGAGCAGGTCGCGTCCGTCGGCTTCGAGGCCGTCCCGGACGGCGCGCCCCACCCGCTCCCCCAGGATCCGACCTCGACCCTGACCACCACGCTCGTCGACGGCGCGCTCGAGTCAGTCGTCGAGAAGGATGGCGCCGTCCTCCACCGCGCCCGCCGGACGATCGTCGACGGCGGTATGTGGATCGCCCAGGAGCTGGTCGGCCCCGACGGCCCCGTTCGGTTCGGCGCGATGTACCGCCGGACCGACGCCAAACAGGTGCTCGTCTACCGGCGAGACCTGAAGATGCGGAAGGGCAAGATCGCCGCCCAGTGCGCGCACGCGTCGATGGCCGTCTTCTTCCGCCGAAACGACGGCGACGACGGCGCGCTCCACATCCCGCTCGACGGCCCGATGGCTCTGTGGAGCCGCGGCCGGTTCGCCAAGGTCGTCCTCTCGGTGGAGACCGAGGAGGACCTCTTG
>JAUHYN010001378.1 GCA_030426505.1 bacterium
TTCGACGGGTCGGCCATCGCGACGATCAGCGAGGCGCCCGCGCGGTTCACCGGGATGACCTGGTGCTTCTCGGCGACCTCCTGCGGCACGAGCTTGATGACCTCCGGATCGATCTCGAACTCCGAGAGGTTGATCGAGGGCACACCGTATTGCTTGGAGAGGAACTGCGTCAGCTCGCTCTCTTCGATGTACCCGAGCTTCGTGAGGTTGAAGCCGAGACGGCCGCCGCCCTTGCGTTGCTCCTCCTGCGCTTTTTGAAGCTGCTGGAGCGTGATCAGGTTTTCGCGAACGAGAAGCTCGCCCAGACGACCCGGCATGGAACTGGGAGGCTAATCTCGCCCAGGGTGGGAGTCAAAATGCGGCGGGAGCGCGAGGGCCTCCCGCATCGCGGCCCGGATGCGGGAGCGCTCTCCGCCCGTCCACAGGCTGAGCGAGAGCGCGCCCTGCTCCGCCAGCATCGAGCGCCCGTCGAACGCCAAGAGCTGCTCGGAGCGGGCCAGGAGCGCGAGGGGGCTCTCCCGATCGAGGCCACCGTAGGCAAGATCGCAAACGATCGGGCGCTGCGTCTCGTCCACGCACATCTCGAGGAGCTGTCGGGCGAGGCCGGCCTCCCCCGGGACGGCGGAGATCAACAGGGTGACCCCGTCGATCCGCTCGAACGGGTGCGCGTGTCCGTTCGCGAGCGCCGCGACCGCTTCGGCGCCGCGCCGGGCGGTGACGTGGACGCTGCCGGTGTCGAGCTGCGCCACCGCCCAGGCCGCCGCCCGCGCCGCCCCGCCCGCGCCGACGATCTGCACCTTCTCGAACGCGCCGGGCGCGAGGTTCGACAACACCCGGAGCAACCCGGGGCCGTCCGTGTTGTCGCCCTGGATGCAGCCGTCGGACGCGAACGTCAGCGTGTTGACCGCGCCGATCTCCGCGGCCGTCGTCGAGACCCGATCCGCGAGCGCGAGCGCCGGGGTCTTGTAGGGGATCGTGACGTTCGCGCCGAGCGCGCCGATGCAGCGGAGCGCGTCCACCGCGAGCCCGAAGTGCGTCGCGTCCTGTACGGAGATCGGGACGTAGGCGACGTCGAGCTCGAGGGCGTCCGCCGCCGCGCGGTGGATGTGCGGGGAGAGCGAGCCGGAGACGTCCCGCCCGATCACCGCGAGGAGGCGCCGCACGTCGGTCAGCCCTCCGCGAGCGCGGCGCGCGCCGATTCGACGTCGCGGGACAGCTGCGCCTTCAGCGCGTCGATGCCGTCGAAGCGGCGCTCGTCGCGGAGGCGCGCGACGAACTGGACCTCGATCGCGCGCCCATACAGATCACCGGACCAGTCGAGGAGGAAGGACTCGACCGTGGGCTTCGTACCGTCGAACGTGGGGCGCACGCCGACGTTGGTGACGGCGTCCTGCAGCGCGCCGTCGACGCGGACGCGGGTGGCGTAGACGCCGTTGGCGGGGAGGAGCTCGCCGTCCGCCGCGAGGTTGGCCGTCGGGAAGCCGATCGTCCGGCCACGCTGGTCGCCGACGACGACTTCGCCGAACAACGCGAAGTCGCGACCGAGCAACGCCCGCGCCGCGTGGACGTTGCCCTCGAGGAGGTACTCGCGGATCGCGGTGGACGACGCGACGATCGTCTCGCTCTCGATCGGTTCGACGACTTCGACGTCGAAGCCGAACGCCTCGCCCGAGCGCCTCAAGTGGTCGGGGTCGCCGCCGCGCCCGTGCCCGTAGAAGAAGTTGAAGCCGACCACCACGTGCTTCGGGTGGAGCGCGCGCACGAGGTAGTCCTCGACGAACGCGTCGGCGGTGACCTTCGCGAAGGCGGCGTCGAAGGTTTCGACGAGGACGTGGTCGAGCCCGGCGTCTCGCATCAGGACCGCGCGGCGCTCGATCGAGACGAGCATCTTCGGGGCCATGGTGGGCGCGAGGACCTTCGCGGGGTGCGGGAAGAACGTGTAGCCGACGGACGGGACGCCGAGGCGCTGAGCGGCGGCGACGGCGCGGGCGATCAGGGCCTGGTGAC
>JAUHYN010001379.1 GCA_030426505.1 bacterium
GCCGACACCGGCACGTACGACAAGGCGACCGGCCGCGTGAATCCCGAGAAGGCCGTCGAGTTCTGGCAGGAGATCGCGGGCCCGAAGGGCTACGTCACGAAGGACGACGTCAACGCGTTCGTCGCCGGAAAGAAGAAGTTCGACCTGGTCGGCGGGCTGCACGTCCGCGAGGTCGGCAAGGTGATCAACGAGACCGAGATCCGCCTCCTCTTCGACGTGGCGGCCGTGAAGAAGGACGGCGGCGACCGCGTGCTCACGTCGGATCGCTTCGTCGCGTTCCTCGCCGGCACGATGTGGCAGGACCTCGCGAAGGCGCGCGCGGACGGCACGCTGTACCAGCCCCGCCCGGTCGGCGAGCTGGTCCACGAGGGCCCGAAGAAGGTCGCCGCGGGCCTCGCGAAGCTCGCCGCGACGTACGGCGCGACCGCCGCCGACGCCGGCACATCCGCGCAGCACCAGGCCGCGCTCACGATCGACATCGACGCATCGCTCGACTACCAGCAGTCCGCGAAGACGCTCTTCCCGACGATCGGCGGCGCGATGCGCGCGCTGTGCCCGCTCGGGTTCGGTTGATCGATCACGGCGCCTCGGAAGCGCCGCCCCGCACGAAGCCCTCGATGTGCGCGCGCAGCGCGTCGGGGCACTCCACTTCCAACATGTGACCGCACCCCTGGACGATCTCGAGCTCCGCGTTCGGGAGCCCCGCGGCGAGCGCTTCGCTCCCGCCGCCGATCAGGAAGTCGTTGTCGCCGTGGACCACGAGCGTCGGAACCTCGATCCGCGTGAGGTCCGGCGCGTACTCCGCGACCGTCCCGAGGACGAGGCTCGTCGAGCGGCACCACGCCGGCCACTCGCGCGCGTCCTTGAGCGCGACGATGTCGTCCATCAACCGGTTCGCGAGCGGGCCGTCGCTGCGCTCCGCGACGATCAACCCGATCAGCCACGCCTCGTCGGAGAGCGTCTCGATGGAGTCGTGCGTGGCGATGGTCCGCGCCGCGTGGCGCAGCGGCTCGGGCAACAGGTGACCGCCCGGCGCCGCGACCAATACCAGGCCGCGCAAGCGCTCGGGCGCGGCCTCCGCCATCGCGAGCGCAGTCGCGCCGCCGAGTGAGTTCCCCGCGACGAAGAACGGCGGGAGATCGCGCGTCACGTCGAGCACGGCGGCGGCGAGGCGCGCCATCGTGTACTGCGTGACGACCTTGTCGGACTTGCCGTGCCCGGGGAGATCGACGAGCACCACGAGCCGCTCCTTCGCGAGCTCGGCGGCGACGTCCTTCCACACCAACATCGAGAAGCCCCACGGGTGGAGCAGCACGAGCGGCGGCGCAGAAGAGCGCGGATCGCCGAGGCGGGCGACGTGGATGTTGAGCCTCGCGGTCGGCGCCCAGACGGTCGCCTCGCGCTCGTACTCGTAGGCGACGTCGTCGAAGCTCGCGTAGCGCTTCGGGCTCGTCGCGCAGCCGGCGCACACGAGCGCCGTCAACGCGAGGGCGCGCTTCACGGCGACTCGTCCTCCTCTTCGGTGGGCTCGGGCGCCTCGTCGTCGCCCTTCTCGGCGTCCGCCCCGGGCTCGCTCTCGGGCGCGTCCTCGCCCTCGGGGACGAAGATCGGCTCGGTCGGGGGCTTCGTCTCGGCGGGACCGCCCGGGAGCACCTGGTCGAACGGTGACGACGGCACCTTCGTGTCCGTGACGCCGCCGAGCTTCGCGAGCTGCTCCACGACGTCCTTCGTGATTTGGTGCGACAGCTCCGACAGCGCGCGCGCGCCGTGCTCGAAGCTCGTGGTGCCGAGGCGCTTGCGTTGGTCGAACTCGTACGACCACACGCGCGCGCCGTCCGAGAAGCGCGACACGTGCAGCGACACCGCGAGGTGCGCGAACCAGAGGTCGTCGCTGTCGTAGATCTCGACCGCGTTGAGCTGACCGGAGAGCGTGTACGTGGGGCGCGCCTCGATGAGCTCGCGCGTCACGCCCTCGAACGTGTTGGTGTGGTCGAGCGCCTGCGCCAA
>JAUHYN010001380.1 GCA_030426505.1 bacterium
CGCCGCCGGGTCGCGCTCGAACTGCGTGCGCTCCTTCACCGTGAGCATCTGGTTCCACAGCTTGAAGTCGCCGGGCGCCGCGCGCGCGTGGAGTTGGCGGCGGGTCCGGTGCGACGTCGCCCGCTCGATGATCAGCTGCGAAAGCAACGCGACCTGCTTGGCGTTGAAGTAGTACGCGCGCATGAAGCGCTCGACCCCGTGCGTGCGGCGATCGAGATCGAGCTCGCCCGGATCCACGTAGCCGAGGCGCGTCGCGATCGTCTCCTGGTGCGCGAACTGCAAGTTGTCTTGCCGCCGCTGCGCCGCGAGGTGCAGCTCCGCGCGCACGCGCAGCAGGAAGCCGTACGCGCGGAGGAGCGAGCGCCCCTCGCGCGTGGACAACACGCCGAGCCGGAGCAGATCCTCCACGCGCGGCGTCCGCCACCGCGCGCGCGCGACCCACAGCGCGGTGTGCAGCTCGCGGATCCCGCCGTCGCTCTCCTTCACGTTCGGCTCGAGCAGGAAGACCGTGTTCCCGTAGCGCTTTCGCCGGCGCTTGGCCTCGTCGAGCTTCTCCTCGATGAAGTTCGCGGCGCGCTCGCCGGACAACGTGGTCTGCATCGCGCCCACGAGCGACTCGAACGCCGCCTCGCGCTCGGCGACGCCCTCGTCCGGGCCGTCGAGGAGGCGCGCGTCGAGGAGCCCCGACGCCGTGGACTGGTCTTCGCGCGCGGCCTTCACCGTCTCGAGGACGGTCCGCACCGCGTGCCCGACCTCCAGGTTCAGATCCCACAGCCCGTAGAGCACGGTGTGAACGAAGCTCAGGATCCGCTCGTCGGTCTGGGACGGGACGAGGAACAAGAGATCCACGTCGGAGTACGGGCACAGCTCCCGGCGGCCGTAGCTCCCGAGCGCGACCAACGCGACGCGCGCGCCCGCGGCGCTCGTCTCTTCGTCGAGCACCGTCCGCGCCGCATCGACGACCCCCAACACGAGCTCGTCCGTACACGCCGTGGTCTGCGCGGCCAGGAACGCGCCCAGGTGCGCGGCCTGGTCGTCCGCGAGCCGCGAGAGGAGCCGCCGCGCCTCGCCCTGCTGGGCGCGCAACGAATCCAGCGCTTCCTCGCTGATCCGCGGCGACTCCAAAACCGCGTCCGACACGACGAATCAGTGATACGTTCCCCCCGCCCTATGGCCAAGAGGGGAGCCACGAAGAAGAAGCCCACGGGGCGCTACGTCATCCGAGAGGTCGAGCCCCGCGACGTCGAAGGACTGTACGCGCTGTCGAAGCACCTCGACTCGGTGAACTTCCCCCACGACAAGAAGGTCCTCAAGCGCGTCGTCACCGAGGCCCGCCGCAGCTTCACCGGCAAGATCGAGGACCCGTTCCGCCGCCAGTACATGTTCGTGATGGAGGACGCCGGTTCCGGCCACGTCGCCGGCACGTCGATGATCTTCGCCCAACACGGCCACCCCGAGGCCCCGCACATCTTCTTCGACGTCATGGAGGACGAGCGCTACTCGACCACGCTCGACCGCCACTTCCGCCACATCACGCTCCGCCTCGGCTTCAACTACGAGGGCCCCTCCGAGATCGGCGCGCTCGTGCTCGACCCGAAGCTCCGCGGCGACGGCCTGGGGAAGCCGCTGTCGTTCATCCGCTTCGTGTTCATGGCGATGTACCGGCGCAACTTCCGCGACTGGGTCATCTCGGAGCTCATGCCGCCGCTCCTCGAGGACGGCCGCTCCCGCCTGTGGGAACACCTCGGGCGCCGCTTCACCGGCCTCGACTACCAGGAGGCCGACAAGCTCAGCCACACGAACAAGGAGTTCATCATCTCCCTGTTCCCGCACACCATCCACGCGTCGCTCCTCCCGGACGACGTACGCGCGCTGATCGGCGAAGTCGGCGACGACACCAAGCCCGTTCGCCGTATGCTCGAGAAGGTCGGCTTCTCGTACACCGACCGCATCGATCCCTTCGACGGCGGCCCGCACTTCGAGGCCGAGGTCGACAAGATCACC
>JAUHYN010001381.1 GCA_030426505.1 bacterium
TCGAAGCCGCTCGGGAGCTCTTCCTCGCGGCGCGCGCGCGCCTCCATCACGTCGAGGACGGCGCGCGCCACTTGGGCGAGGAACCCCGACCCCAACTCGAAGTGATCCTCGAATACGTCGAACAGTTGCTCGCGCTCGACCACGATCCCCGCGACGTCGCGCCTCGCCACCGCCCCGTACGTCCGCGGCGCGCCCGCGAGGAGCGCGACGGCCCCGACGGCGTCGCCGGGGCCGAACGTCGCCATCTTCACGCCGTCCCGCACGATGTCGACCTCGCCCTCCGTGAGGACGACGAGGGTCTCCGAGGGCTCGCCCTGCGTCGTGAGCGTCTCGCCGCGCGGGACCTCGATCGTCTCCGCGCGGCGCGCGAGGTGCCACAGCCCGAAGAGCCCGCCTTCCCCGAAGGGCGTCGCGCTTCGGAGCGCGATGAAGCGATCCACGACGTCCTCGACGTCGGCGTCCAACGCGCCGTCGCTCCGCGGCGTCGAGCGCAGGGCGCGGCCGAGGCCAGCGGCGAGGCGCTCGTGTTCGAGCTGCGAGGCCGTCGCGCTGAGGACGTGAACGAACGCGCCGAAGCGCTCCTCGAGGAGGCCGAAGAAGGTCTGGGCGTCGAGCGACAACGTGAGCAGCGGCGTCACGGCGACGACCTCGGTGTCGCGCTCCTCTTGCGCGAGCAGCGCGAGGAGCCCGATCGGGCAACCGGGCCCCACGCGCCGGACCGTCACGCGGTTGCGGCGCATGATCGCTTCGCCCTCCACCAACACGTGGAATGCGGACGGCGGCGCGCCGCGCTCTACCAGCTCGGCGCCGCGTCGGTGGGGCTCCTCGGACGCGAGCTCGGCGAACGGGACGAGCTCTCGCGTCGAGAGGCCCCGGAAGAACGGCGCCGCGCGCAGGTGCGTGAGGCGCTCTTGGGGCGAGACGCGGTAGGGGCGTCGACCGATGTTCCTCTTCATGCGACCTCCGGTTGTCGCGCGCACTCGGCGCGGACTTCGAGATACCGCTGCGCGGCCTGTTCGAGCGGGCCGCGTCCGCGGTTGAGTTCTTCGAGCGCGGTGCCGACGTCGTGGATCGGGCGCTCGAGCCAGGCGGCGCCGTCCTCGAGGCGGCGCTCGTCGTCGTCGTCGGACACGAGCGCGAGCACGCCCGCGCGGAATCGCAGCTCGACGAGATCGGTGAGGAGCTCACGCGCGCCGATGCGGTGGCGACGCTCGCCGCTCACGACGTTCTTGTAGACCGTCTCGAGATCCAGCTCCGGGTTCATGAGGTGGAGCAGGCGGAAGATGTGTTCGATGCCCCGTCGCTCGGACTCCGCGAGGAGCACGAGGAGCGCGCGGTGGATGCGTGCGATTGGCGCCGGTTCGTGCTCGACGTCCACGCGCTCGAGGACACACCGCACCGCAATCATTCGGAACGTCCACCGCAGCTCGCGCTCGCAGGCGCTCGTGAGGCGCGTCTCGTTGAGCGGGAGGTCTGGGTGCGTCGCGACGATGCGGCCGAGGCCGCGCAGCGCCTTGTGACGGACCAGCTCGTCGATCTCGTCGACGATGCACTCCGCGAGGATCGGCGCGACGAGCTGCGGGTCGAACAGGCTGAGCGTCCGCGGGAGGTGGACGCGCACGGCGAGCGGCGTCTCGGGCGCGCGGAACGCGGCCTTGCAGGCCTCGAGCGCCGGTGCGTCGAGCGCGACCAGCGCGGCGCGGGCGGACTCGCGCGGACCGCGGAAGGCGAGGAACGCGATGTAGTGGGCGATGTCGCGCTTCTTCGGGCTCGAGGCCATCCCGCGCGCGAGCTCGGTCATCGCTGCGGTCGACGTCTGCGTGACGTGTGCGGTGGTGAGGCCGTCCCGCGCGCGTTCGCAGAGGTACGGGTAGGCGCGCGCGACACCGAGTTGGAACTCCAGGGCGTCGGCGGTCTGCGCGCCGTCGAATGCCGCGGACCAATCGGCGCGCTCGTCGTCGGCGCGCCCGCTCAACGCCTCGGCGATGCCGCGGACCTGCGCG
>JAUHYN010000225.1 GCA_030426505.1 bacterium
GTCCTCGAAGTGAACGCCCGCGGCGCCCGCCTCGATCATGCCCTTCATGAGCTCGAACGCGTTGAGCGGGCCGCCGAAGCCGGCCTCGGCGTCCGCGACGATCGGCGCGAACCAGTAGCGGTCACCCATCGTGCCTTCGCTGTGCTCGATCTGGTCGGCGCGCTGGAGGGCCTGGTTGATGCGGTTGACGAGCATCGGGACCGAGTTCGCGGGGTAGAGGCTCTGGTCCGGGTACATCTGTCCGGAGAGGTTCGCGTCGGCGGCGCACTGCCAGCCGGAGACGTAGATCGCCTTGAGGCCCGCGCGGACCTGCTGCATCGCCTGGTTACCCGTGAGGGCCCCGAGCGCGTTCACGAAGGGCTCTTCGTTGATCAGCTTCCAGAGCCGACGCGCGCCGAGGTCGGCGAGGGTGTACTTGATGTCGATCGAGCCGCGGAGGCGCAAGACGTCCTGCGGGGAGTAGGGGCGGGTGATGCCTTCGAAGCGTTCGGCGTCGTTCAGGGTAGCGGCTGCGGACATGAGGAGCTCTCCTTCTATTCGAGCGAATATACTCAGTGGGTGATGGTTGAGGATGATCTGTGACGCGCCTATCCGGCAGAGCCGGAGACCAGGACGTCGTAGGCGGGGAGGGTGAGGAACTCGCCGCACGTGGTGTTCGTCGCGAGCTTCTCGAAGATGGCCTTGGCCTCTTCGAAGCGCCCGTGGGCGAACGCGTCGGCGCCGACCGTCTCTTCGATGTTCTTCATCTCCTCCGCGAGGATGTTCTTCACGAGGGCGGCGTCGACGGTGCGCCCGTCTTCGAGATGGGCGCCGTGTCGGATCCACTGCCAGAGCTGCGTGCGCGAGATCTCGGCCGTCGCCGCGTCCTCCATGAGGTTGTAGAGCGGGACGCAGCCCGAGCCGCGCAGCCACGCTTCGAGGTACAGGACGCCGACGTTGACGTTCTGCCGGACGCCGGCCTCCGTGCGCGTGCCCGTGGGGACGGCGACGAGGTCCGCCTCGGTGACCTGCACGTCTTCGCGGAGGTTCTCGAGCTGGTTCTTGCCCGGCATGTGTTCGTCGAAGATCGCCTTGGCGACGCCCACGAGGCCGGGGTGCGCGACCCACGTGCCGTCGTGGCCGTTCTTCACCTCGCGCAGCTTGTCGGCGCGGACCTTCGCGAGCGCCGCTTCGTTGGCCTCGGGGTCGTTCTTGATCGGGATCTGCGCGGCCATGCCGCCCATCGCGTGGACGCGGCGCTTGTGACAGGTCTTGATGACGAGCTCGGAGTACGCGGCCATGAACGGCTGTGTCATGCCGACCTGACCACGGTCGGGGAGCACGCGCGACGCGTGGTTCCGGAACGTCTTGATGTAGCTGAAGATGTAATCCCAGCGACCGCAGTTGAGGCCGGCCGAGTGCTGCCGCAGCTCGTAGAGGATCTCGTCCATCTCGAACGCGGCGGGGAGGGTCTCGATCAGGACGGTCGCCTTGATCGTCCCCTGCGGGACGCCGAGTTTCTCCTGCGCGCGAACGAAGACGTCGTTCCACAGGCGCGCCTCGAGGTGGCTCTGCATCTTCGGGAGGTAGAAGTACGGGCCCGAGCCCTTCGCGATGAGCGCCTTCGCGTTGTGGAAGAAGTACAGGCCGAAGTCGAAGAGGCCCGCCGGGACGGGCTGCCCGTCGACGACCATGTGCTTCTCGACGAGGTGCCAGCCTCGCGGGCGAACGAGGAGCGTCGCGACCGTGTCGTTGAGCGCGTAGTCCTTGCCCCGCGCGTCGTCGCGATACGCGATGGTGCCGCGCACCGCGTCGCGCAGGTTGATCTGCCCTTCGACGAGGTTCGCCCACGACGGCGCGTTCGAGTCCTCGAAGTCCGCCATGAACATGTTCGCGCCCGAGTTGAGCGCGTTGATGATCATCTTGCGGTCGACCGGCCCGGTGATCTCGACGCGGCGGTCGAGCAGGTCGTCGGGGAGCGGCGCGACCGTCCAGTCGCCCTCGCGGACCGACTTCGTCTCCTCGAGGAAGTGCGGCGTGTCGCCGGCGTCGTAGCGGGCCTGCACCTCGGCCCGACGGTCCAGGAGTTCGCGAACGCGGGGCGTGAAGGTCCGAGCGAGGTCTTCGACGAAGGCCACGGCCTCGTCGGTCAGGATCGTCTCGTAGCCAGGAGCGCGCGGCCCGCGAATCGCGTCGTCTTGCATGTGCGAAACAATATCGACTGACACGCAAGAGAAAGCAATTAACTAATGAAATCAGATAGTTAATCTGTTCGGCGTCTGCAAAGATTTTAGTGTAAACATGTCATAGGTGTAAATTCTTTGACATCGACGCCCGATGACGCGGATCATCTCCGGGTATGGCCGAAGCCCCGAAGCTCGGATCGAAGATCCGCGCCCTCCGTCGCCGCGAGAGCCTCACCCAGGTCCAGCTCGCGCAGCGCCTCGACATCAGCGCATCGTACCTCAACCTCATCGAGCACAACCGTCGGCCGCTCTCGGCGCACCTGCTGATCAAGCTCGCGCAGATGTTCCACCTCGACCTGCAGTCGTTCACGGTCGACGACCAGGCGCAGATGGCCGGCGACCTCCTCGAGGCGTTCGCCGACCCGATGTTCGATCCGTTCGAGCTCGTGCAGGGCGACGTCCGCGAGTTCGCGAACAACTATCCGAACCTCGCGCGCGCCACCGCCACGCTCTACCAGGCCTACCGCAACGCGAAGGACTCCGCGTCCAGCCTCGCGTCGTCCGTCGGCGACGGCGAGGGCGGGGAGCACGTCGGTATGCCGAGCGAAGAGGTCAGCGACCTCATCCAGCGACACCACAACTACTTCCCCGATCTCGAAGACGCCGCCGAGATGCTCTGGCGCATCGCCCGCCTCGACGGCAACGACATGTACCGCGGCCTCGTCGAATACCTCGACTCCGTCCACGGCATCCAGGTGCGCGTCGAGAAGGAGGCGCAGATGGGCGGGCACGTCCGAGTGTTCCGGCCGCGCGAGCACGTCCTGATGCTCTCCGAGATCCTCGCGCCGCGCTCGCGCAACTTCCAACTCGCGCACCAGATCGGACTGCTCGATAGCTCCGAGGTCCTCAACCGCATCTCGCGCGACCACGGCCTGACCTCGCAGGAGTCGCGCTCGCTCTGCCGCGTCGCGCTCGCGAACTACTTCGCGGGCTCGGTGCTGATGCCGTACCAGCCCTTCCTCGAGGCCGCGAAGGATCTCGGCTACGACGTCGAGCTCCTCGGGCACCGCTTCCGCTCGAGCTTCGAGCAGGTCTGCCACCGCCTCACCACGCTGCGGCGCCCCGGTCAGGAGGCCATCCCGCTGCACATGGTCCGCATCGACGTAGCGGGCAACATCAGCAAGCGCTTCAGCGCGTCCGGTTTCCGCTTCGCGCGCTTCTCGGGCGCGTGCCCGCGCTGGAACGAGCACCAGGCCTTCCTGACGCCGGGGATGGTGCGCGTCCAGGTCTCGCAGATGCCGGACGGCACCGCCTACTTCTCCGTGGCGCGCACCGTCCGCGACAACAGCGGCGGCTTCACCGCGCCCCACGCGCTCCACGCGGTGGGGATCGGTTGCGAGGTCCGGTTCGCGAAGGAGCTCGTCTACGCGCGCGGCGTGGATCTCGAGAATCTCACTGCGAGCGTCCCAATTGGAGTCGCGTGCCGAATGTGCGAACGGACCGACTGCGAGCAGCGCGCGTTCCCGCCGCTCCTCACGCCGCTCGTCGTGGATGAGAACCGCCGCGCGCGGTCGTTCTACGTGACGCCCGCGGTCAAGGACGAGTAGTCACGCCGGCCGGTGGATGTTATTTCCGGCGTCGATGGAGCAGCGCCGCAGCCGGCGATATCCGCAGAAGCTGCCGGTCGAGATCCTCCTCGGCCGCAAGCACGTCCAGGCGTCGACCGTGGACGTCAGCCGTCACGGGCTCTTCCTCTCGACGACCGAGTCGCTCAACGAGCGCCAACTCCTGCAGCTGATCATCGGGCTCCCGGGCGGCCCGCTCCCCGCGACGGCCGTGGTCGCCCACAAGAAGTCCGGAAAGCTCACGGGCGTGGGCCTCCAGCTGTTCGCGTTGTCGTCCGCGTCCAAGGGCCGCTGGGACGAGTTCGTGTACGGGATCGACGGCGCCGCGGGCACGCCCCCGCCCTCGACGACCGCGCCGGACACGGCGACGTTCCTCATCAAGCTGAAGAACGTAGACCGGCTCCTCGAGTTCTTCGATCGGAACGTGCGCGCGGGGTCGGTCTACCTGACGACCCCGGTGCTCAAGGAGCAGGGCGCCAAGGTCGCGCTCAATATCATCCACCCCGCCACGGAAGAGGAGCTCGTCCTGACGGGCAACGTCGCCGGCGTCTGCATGGACACGCCGAAGGGCATGGAGATCCACCTCGACCGCATGACGGACGATGACCTCTCCGCCTTCCGCGAGTACGTCACCACCGGCGTTCGACCGGAGCGCACCCCGTCCGCGCCGAAGGTGCCCGCGGTCGGCCCGCCGCCCGCGCCGCCGGACGCGCCTTCGGAAGATCTCTCGATCGACATCGTCGTCGACGAGGAGGCGCTCGAGGACAGCACGCAGTTCGTCTGGCGCGACGTGAAGGACGACGAGCTCGTCATCGGCTTCGGCGCCGAGGGCCTCGGCGAAGTCCGCAAGGGCACGATGGATCTGCAGCCCGTCTCCGAGGAGAACTTCGGCAAAGAGATCACGACGCCGTACCCGAAGGCGCCGCTCTCCGAGTCGCTCGGCCCGGAGCGTGAGCTGTTGATCTCGGTCCACTGCGCGAAGTGCGACGCGGACTACGGCAGCCTCCGACTCGGCCCCGCGAAGGGCGACCTCGGCGTCATCGCGTCGCACCAGCCGTACTGGTGGCCGAGCGAGCAGAAGGTCGTGTCGATCCTCCGCCTCAACGCGCCTGACGCGCGCCGCGATGCGCGCGCGCGCCTCGGCGAGGTCGAGCTCAATCGCACCATCAGCCTCCGGCTCGCGTTCAAGATCGCCGACATGTCCGGCCCGCCGCGCTGTCCGGACGGGACCGCCGCTCGCGTGACGCCGCTGGTCCGCGAGCTGAAGGAAGCCGTCGCGCACATGGAGGACGACGAGGACCGAGTCGAGCTCTCGTCGGTGCGCTGCAGCGCGTGTCAGGAACCGGAACTCGTCGTCGATCGCTGGGACTGATCGGTGATGAGGCGCGCCCCGCGCCGATACACGACGTACGAGAACACCCACTGCATCAGCACGAACACCCGGTTCTTGAACCCGACCAGGTACCACAGGTGGATCACGAGCCAACCGATCCACGCGACCAGCCCGGACATCCGCAGCTTGCCGGTCTGCGCGACCGCGCGTGAGCGACCGATCGTCGCCATCATCCCCTTGTCGAGGTACGTGAACGGGCGGCGCTCGGCTCGAGGCGTCCGCCGCACGATCGCATCCGCGACGTAGCGCGCTTGCTGCATCGCGACTGGGCTCACGCCGGGGAGCACGCCGCCGTCGGGCGTGGTGAAGCGCGCGACGTCTCCGACCGCGAACACGTTCGGGTAGCCTTCCACCGCGCAGTCTTGGCCGACGATCACGCGGCCGCGGTCGTCGAGCGGGGTCCCGAGCCGCTTCGCGAGTGGGTGCGGCTTCACGCCGGCACTCCACACGACCGTCGCGGCTTCGACGCGCTCATCCCCGATCGTCACGCCGTCCGCGTCGATGTCCGTGACCTGCTTGCCGAGCACGAGCTCCACGCCGAGATCCTCGAGCTGCTCGGCGCCCTTCTTCGACAGCTCCGGGTCGAACGGGAGGAGGATGCGATCCGCGCCCTCCGCGAGCAGCACCCGGACGTCCTTCGCCTCGATGCGTTTGAAGTCGTCCGCGAGGACGCGGCGCGCCAGCTCGGACAACGCGCCCGCGAGCTCCACGCCCGTGGGACCACCGCCGATCACCACGAACGTGAGGAGGCGCTGGCGCTCGTCCGGATCCAGTTCGCGCTCGGCGCGCTCGAAGGCGAGCAGGACGCGGCGCCGGATCTCGAGCGCGTCCTCGATCGACTTCAGGCCCGGCGCGTGCGGCGCCCACGCTTTGTCGTGACCGAAGTAGCTGTTCTGCGCGCCCACCGCGATGAGGAGGTAGTCGAACGCGAGGTAGTCGCCGTCGGCGAGGTGGACCGTCTGATCGTCGAGGTCGATCTCCGTGACCTCGCCGAGGAGCACCTCGATGTTCGCGTGTTTGCCGAGCACGCTGCGGATCGGGATCGCGATCTCCGCCGGCGAGAGCCCGGCCATCGCGACTTGGTACAAGAGCGGCTGGAAGAGGTGGTGGTTGCGCTTGTCGACGACCGTGACGCGCACGGACTCACCGCCGAGCGCCTTCGCGGCCTCGAGGCCGCCGAAGCCCGCGCCGACGATCACCACGTGCGGGCGGTTGTCTTGCGTCAGGCCGCTCATCCGCCTTGCCCCAGGAACAAGAACTTCGCGAGGAAGAGGAGGGCGAGCACGACCATCAGCGGGTGAATCTCGCGGTAGCGCCCGGCCGCCGCCTTCACGACCGGGTACGTGAGGAAGCCGAGCGCGAGGCCGTCGGAGATCGAGAACGTCAGCGGGATCGCGAGACACGCGACGACCGCCGGGATCGCCTCGGTGAGATCGTCGAACGCGATCTTCACGAGGCTCTTCAACATGAACACCGCGACGATGATCAGCACCGGCGCCGTCGCTTGCCACGGCACGACGCCGATCAGCGGCGACAGGAACAACATCAACAAGAAGCCGAACCCGGTGACCACCGCGGTCAGGCCGGTGCGTCCACCCACGGCGATGCCCGACGTACTCTCCACGTACGAGGTCACCGTCGAAGTCCCGAACGCCGCACCCACCATCGTCCCGACCGCGTCGGCGCTCAGTGCGCGCGTCGCCCCGGGGAGGTACGTCGTCCCGTCTTCCTTCTTCTTCAGCATCCCGCCCTGATCCGCCACACCGATCAACGTCGCGATCGTATCGAACAGATCGACGAACGCGAACGCGAAGATCAGCTCGAGCACGCCCACGCCGAGCGCCGCCTTCACGTCCATCGCGAGGAACGTCTGGGCCATCGACGGCGGCATCGACACGAACTGCTCCGGGACCTTCGACACCCCCAGCACCATCGCGACGACGGTCGCCGCCGCGATGCCATACAGCAACGCGCCGCGGACCCCTCGCGCGAGGAGGACGCCGCACACCACGATCCCCACGAACGTCACGAGCGCCTCGGGACTGGTCACGTCGCCGAGGCCGACGAGCACCGTGGGCCGGTCGACGATGATCTTCGCGTTGATGAGCCCGACGAACGCGATGAAGATCCCGATGCCTGCCGCGATCGCGTGTTTCATCGAATCGGGGATGGCCTCGATGATGCGCTCTCGGATCCCGGTCACGGTCAGGAGCAGGAAGAGCGCGCCGGACACGAACACGGCGCCGAGCGCGGTCTGCCAGTTGTGGCCGAGCGTCCCGCAGACGGTGAAGGCGAAGTACGCGTTGGTGCCCATCCCCGGCGCGACGCCGATCGGGAGGCGCCCGAGCGCGCCCATCAGGAAGGAACCGATCGCGGCGGAGAGGCACGTGGCCGTGATGACGGCGCCGGTCGGCATCCCCGCCGCCTTCAGGATCGCGGGGTTCACGACGACGATGTACGCCATCGTGAGGAACGTCGTCGTGCCGGCGAGGAGCTCGGTGCGGACGTCGCTGCCGGCGTCGCGGATACCGAAGAAGCGATCGAGCGCGGACGTCACGACGCGCCGGAGCATTCACCCGGATCGCGATGCGCCGCAACCTCGCGCGTCGGATTCGTCGGCGCGTTACTCGGCGGCCTTCGCGGGCTTCGGCATCGCAGTGACCATCGCGTACGCGGTGTCCTGGCAGGACGCGAGGTGCGCGTCCACCTCGACGAACGTCATGCCGTCCGCGGGGAGCGTCGCCGAGTCACCTTCCACCCCGACGATCGACTTGTGCGCCGCGCGCGCCGCCGCGAGCGCGCGCGCCTTCGCGGCGCCGGGCGCGAGCGTCGGGTCTCCGGCGCCCTTCGACATCCCCACGCCCACGTACTTGTCGCCTTCCTTCCAACCCACGCGCGCGATCCAGTCCGGGCAGTGCTCGGGCACCGGCGGCGCGACGCCCACCACGCCCTTCGGACACGCGGGGACGGAGGGCGGCGGCGTCTTCTTCATGCGGCCGAGCGCGACCCAGTCGTCGTTGCAGTGGTGCGAGAACAGCACGTCGACGTCGCTCAGCGCGTACCGCGCGTCGACGTCCATCACGCGCGCGGCCTTCGCGACCGCGGCGCGCGCCTTGGCCGCGACGACCGCGTTGGCGAGGGGCTTCGACGAGGTCAGCGTCTTGCGCCCGACGGCGTACACGTAGCCGTCCTCGTGACACGAATCGAGGCCGACCCACTTGGGGGCGGGCTCGCACCCCGTGGGCTTCAGCTCGGCGATCGTGGTGTTGATCTTCGGGGCCGCGGGCTCGGCGGCGGCCGTCTTGGCGGGGCCCGAGGGCTCCTTGCACGCCACGATCCCGCAGGCTACGCACAGCGGTAGGACGAGTCGTCGGTTCGACATGCCGCGGAGCATGCCAGAGCCCAAATGTCCTAGCCAAACGTTGCGCTCCTGTCCTAACTGGCCGGCTCATGAGCATGGCCGACGCCGACCTGAGGAACCTCGCCGCCAACACGATCCGCGCCCTCTCCATCGATGGCGTGAACGCCGCCAACAGCGGTCACCCGGGCGCGCCGATGGGCCTCGCGGACATCGCCGTCGTGCTGTGGAAGGACATCCTCCGCTACGACCCGACGCGCCCCGACTGGGCCGATCGCGATCGCTTCGTCCTGTCGAACGGCCACGCCTCGATGCTCCTGTACTCGGTGCTCCACCTCACCGGGTACGACCTGCCGCTGTCGGAGCTGAAGAACTTCCGGCAGCTCGGCAGCAAGACGCCGGGCCACCCCGAGTACGGCCTCACGCCCGGCGTCGAGACGACGACCGGCCCGCTCGGCCAGGGCTTCGCGAACGCCGTCGGCTTCGCGCTCGCGGCGCGCATGCGGAAGGCGCGCTTCAACGGCAAGGGCGGGTTCGATCCGGTCTCGCACCGCGTCTACTGCATCATGGGCGACGGCTGCATGATGGAGGGCATCACCAGCGAGGCCGCGTCGTTCGCGGGGCACCTCGGCCTCGGCGAGCTCATCGCGATCTACGACGACAACCAGATCACGATCGACGGCAGCACGGACCTCACCTTCACCGAGGACGTCGAGGCGCGCTACCGCGCGTACGGCTGGCACACGCTGCGCGTCGACGGCCACGACCAGGCCGCCATCCGCGAGGCGATCGTCACCGCGCAGGGCGTCGAGGATCAGCCCTCGCTCATCCTCGCGAAGACGCACATCGGGTACGGCAGCCCGAACCGCCAGGACAAGGCGAAGGCCCACGGCGAGCCACTCGGCGAGGACGAGGCGAAGCTCACCAAGGAGAAGCTCGGTTGGACGGGCGGCCTCTTCGAGATCCCGGACGACGTGAAGAAGTTCTTCGCGGACGCCGCGGCCCTCGGCACCGGGGAGCGCGAGCGCTGGGACGAGCGCATGTCGAAGTGGAGCGGCGAGCACGAGGACCTGATGCCCGCCTGGACCGGTGGCGCGGTCGCCGGCCTGGACGCCGCGGTCGCCGAGGCCCTCGCCGACGCGAAGGGCGCCACGCGCGCGATGAGCGGGCAGGCGATCAACGCGATCGCGCCGCGGATGCCCGGCCTCATCGGCGGCTCCGCGGACC
>JAUHYN010001382.1 GCA_030426505.1 bacterium
TCCACCTCACCGGGAGCATCGTGCAGGAGACGGTGATGGAGGAGTACGCGCAACGCGAGATCGATCGGCTGCTCCCGCTGTTCTTCGCCGTGCTCGCGGTGATGTTGATCGTCGTGTACCGGCGCCCCGCCGGACTGCTCGTGCCGCTCGGGCTGGTCGTCGCCGCGATCGGGTTCTCGATGGGGCTCGCCGGTCACCTCGGCGCGTCGCTCAACAACATGACGGTGGTCGGGCCGCAGGTGGTCCTCGCCGCGTGCATCGGCGACGCCGTCCACCTCTTCAACTCGTACAGCGATCGCCTGCGCGCCGGAGACTCGATCGCGCGCGCGACCGAGTTCTCCGTCCGCGAGAACTTCATGCCGTGCTTCTGGACGTCCGCGTCCACGAGCCTCGGGTTCTTCTCGCTCTGCACGAGCCGCGTCGTGCCGGTCGCGACGTTCGGCTGGATCGCGGGCATCGGCGTGCTCACCGCGTTCGTCCTGTCCTTCACGTTGATGCCGGCGCTCCTCGCGTCGCTCCCGGCTCCGCGCGAGCGCGGCCTCGAGCGTCCCACGCGCTTCGACGGCGCGGTGGACCGCGGCCTCCTCGCGTTCGGCCGTTGGGTCAACGCGAACACCGCACCCATCCTCGCCATGGGCGCTGCCGCGACGGTGCTCGCGTTGTTCGGCCTGTCGGACCTGCGCTTCGAAGCGAGCGAGCTCGGCGCCTTCCGCGACGACGCGCCGATTCTCGTCGCGACGAACCTCATCGAGGAGCGCGAGCTCTCGGGTGCGTACGGCTTGCAGCTCGTCGTCGACACGCAGCGCCCGCGCGGCGTGCGGGAAGCGGCGCCGCTCGAGCAGCTCGCGAAGCTCGAAGCGCACCTCGAAGCGATGCCGCAGGTGAAGTCGGTCGTGAGCCTCACGGACATCCACCGGCGCATGAACCGCGTGATGCATCAGGACGAGCCCGCGTTCTACCGGCTCCCCGAGACCGACGACGAGATCTCGGCGCACTACGACGCGTTCACGTTCAGCCTCGAAGCCGGCCGCAACCTGAGCCACCGCGTGAGCACCGACGAAGCCGCGACCGTCCTCGACCTCCGCCTCGAGAACCAGACCAGCACGTGGCTGCTCGCGTGGGGTGAGCGGCTCCGCGGCTGGGCGAAGACGAACGTCCCCGACCTCGACATCACGATCACGTCGAAGAGCTGGCTCGTCACGAACACGGTCACCGAGATCGCGGTGGGCTTCGTGAAGAACGTCGGCTCGGCGGTCCTGCTCATCTCGCTCCTCGTGCTCCTCGCGGCGGGCTCGTTCCGAATCGGCCTCCCGGCCTGCCTCGCGAACGTGCTCCCGGTGGGCGTGATGCTCGGGATGATCGCGCTCCGCGGCGAGACGATGGACATCTCCGCGATCGTCGCGTGCTGCGTCGCGATGGGGATCGTCGTCGACGACACCCTCCACTTCATGGCGCGCTACCAGAGCGCACGCGGCCACGGCAACGAACACGACGACGCCGTCCTCGAAGCCGTCCGTCACAGCGGCAAGGCGATGCTGTTCACGACCGCGATCCTGATCGTCGGCTTCGGGATCTTCATGCTCGCCGACTACAAGGTCACGGCGAAGTTCGGGTCGATGTCGGCGACGATCCTCTTCTTCGGCCTGGTGTTCGATCTCACCCTCCTGCCCGCGACGCTGCGCTTGGTGCAGTGGCGTCGGGCGCCGTCGCGCGAAGTGACGCTGCGTCCTCGCGCCAAGAGCGGCGTGTACTGATGCGACGGTGGGCGGCCATCGCGGCGCTAGCCGCGGGCATCACCCTGGCCGCTCCGGCCGAAGCCGCGGACCTCCGAATCGCGATCAGCAAACGACGCGCGCCCCGCCGCGCGTACCCGAAGGCGCTGATGCGCGGCATCCGCGACGCGTTCGCCGACGACGACATCGTGATCGTCGATCACCGTCGGCTCGCGCGGACGATGCGGAAGATGAAGATCCCGCGGCGCCAGCGCGGCGACGCCG
>JAUHYN010000226.1 GCA_030426505.1 bacterium
CGCCGACCCTCCCGGTCGAGCCGCTCGGCGACGACATCCCGAGCGCGACGTACGAGGTGATCGAGAGTGACCCCGTGAAGTACCGCGCGTATCACGACGCCGCGCTCGCTGCCCTCCGCGAGCGCCCGGACGGCGCGCACGTCGTCGTCGCCGGCGCCGGGCGCGGAGGCCTCGTCGACCAGGTGCTCCGCGCCGCGCAGTTCGCCAACAAGTCGATCCGACTGCTCGCGCTCGAGAAGAACCCGGGCGCGCGCGCGACGCTCCGCGCGCGCAACGAACGCGAGTGGAGGAACGCGGTGCAGGTCGTCGACGCGGACATGCGCACCTGGCGACCCGACGCGCCGATCGACGTGCTCGTCAGCGAGCTCCTCGGGGGCTTCGGCGACAACGAGCTGTCGCCGGAGTGTCTCCGCCCCGTCGAACGTCACCTCGCCGACGGTGGCGTCTCCATCCCGCGCGCGTACACGAGCTACGTCGCGCCGCTGCACGCGACCACGCTCGCGATGGCGACGACGGATCCGGAGCAGCTCTACACGATCACGCTCGACCGCGTGCGTAGCCTCGCCTCGCCGCAGGCGTGCTTCGCGTTCACGCACCCCGGTGACGAGCCGCTCGACCAGCACGCCGACCTCGCGTTTCAGATCGAGACGGACGGCGTCGCGCACGGATTGGGCGCCTTCTTCGACGCCGAGCTCGCGCCGGGCGTCACGCTCTCGATCCACCCCGACCGCCACACGCCGAAGATGCGCAGCTGGAGCGCGATGTTCCTCCCGTTCGCGGAACCGTTCGGAATACGCGCGGGCGAGACGCTCCGGGTCGATGTCTTCCGGCGCTCGACCGCGCGCCGCGCCTGGTACGAGTGGGCGGTGCGAGCGCCGCACCGGGGACGGCTGCACAACGTCCACGGGCGGACCTACGCGATGCGTGCCTGACTCCCTTTGTCACACATCGCGCGACCCGGCTGAAATCCACACGAGGTCAACCGATGGAGTCTGGGAGATGTCTGACCCGAACGCTTCCAACATGGTGGGCCAAGAGGTAGCCGGGGAAGCGCTCGAGCCGTTCCTGACGTTGGGCGCGGAGCTCCTCGGGAGTGAAGAGGCGTTCCTCGAAGGCTACGAACACCTGCTCGAGAGGCCGAAGCGTTTCAGTTGGGACGACGCGGCGGTGCTCTACGACCGGATGGCGGTCGTCGCCGCCGGTCGTATGACGTTGGAGGCGTGCGGGCGCCGTTCCCTCAAGCTCCCGAAGTTCTCCGGCGCGCTCCGGGCGGTGTCCGTCGTCGCGAGCCCGGCGCTGCTCTACACGGCGGGGCACGCCTTCGGGATCAAGCGCACCTTCTCGAACCTGATCTCCGAGCAGACGCTCCTCCCGAACGGCGACATCCGCATCGAGATCGAGATCCCGGAGCCCTACCGAGTGGTGATGGGCTTCTTCCGAATCACCCGCGGGATCCTCCAGGCGTTCCCGCGCTTGATCGGGTTGCCGGAGGCCGAGGTCGACTTCCAGCTCAACGGTCGCCGCGGCACGTTCCTCGTCCACCCGCCGATGTCGCAGACGCTCTTCGCGCGCATTCGACGCGCGCTGCGCGTGGCATTCGCGGGGCAAGCGGCGCTCGAGCAACTCAACCGCCAGCAGGACGAGCTCAACGCGCAGTACCGTCGCCTCGAGCTCGCGCACGAAGAGATGCAGCGCGCGCTCGAGGTGAAGCGGCGCTTCCTCTCGATCATGAGCCACGAGCTACGGACGCCGCTGAACGGCATCGTCGGCTCGATGGCGGGCGTGCTCGACGAGCCCGACCCGCAGGCGCGCGATGCGTTCCGGATCGCGCTGTCCGACTCGGCGGCGAACCTCACGCGCCTCATCGAGGACGTCCTCGCGCTCGCCGACGGAGACAGCTCCGACCTCACGGTCCCCGTGGCCGACGTCCGCCTCGCGTCGCACCTCGAAGACATCATCGACCGCACCCGTCGCGCCGCCACGCGCGCCGGCCTCGAGTTCCAGTTCGAGTTGGCGCCGGAGCTCGAGGGCTCGGTGCGCTGCGACGCGCAGGGGATCCTGGTCATCGCGGAGCGTCTCCTCGAGAACGCCGTGAAGTTCACGCCCGAAGGCCTCGTCCACGCGCGCCTCGGCTTCGAGGGGGGCGCGCTCCGCTTCGAGGTGCGGGACACCGGCATCGGGATCCCCGACGGGCAGCAGAAGAAGATCTTCGAGCTGTTCTACCAGGTCCAGGACGAGGCGACGCGGAGCTACGGCGGCGCGGGTCTCGGGCTCGCGATGGTGCAACGCGCCTTGCATTCCGTGGGCGGGACCATCGAGCTCTCTTCGCGCCTCGGACTCGGGACGACGATCGTCGCGCGCATCCCGGCGCAGATCGTCGACCCGCCCGCACTCCCCAAGCGCGAGATCGACGTCGGTACGTACGTGCTCGTGGTCGACGACAACCGCGTCAACCGCCTCGTGCTCACGCGCATGTTGAAGAAGTTCGGGTTCGACGTCGACGAAGCCGAGAACGGTCGCGCCGCGGTCGAGCTCGCGGCGCGGCGGCGCTACGCGGCGATCTTCATGGACTGCGAGATGCCCGTGATGAACGGCTGGGACGCGAGCGTCCGGATCCGCGACGAAGCGGATGGGTTCGTCCCGATCGTCGCCGTCACCGCGTACGTCACGGATGAGGATCGCGCGCGCTGCGAGAAGTCGGGCATGTCCGACTTCATCGCGAAGCCGGTCGTCCGCCCGCAGCTCGAGGAGGCCGTGCGTCGCTGGGTCGGGCTCCCCGACGCGCGCGTGACGAATGCCCCTCGCCTCAATCGTGGCGCGGAATCGTCCACTGCATGAGGAGCGAGGGCAGATCGTCGTCCGCGTAGTTCTCGCCCGCCGCGTACGCGAAGTCCTTGCTCGGCGCGAAGTCGAAGTCTTCGATGTTCCGGTCGGTCGCCGACGGGACCGTACACATCTCGCGGCCGTTGTAGTACGCGACCGTCCCCGTCTGGCCGGCGATGAGGTAGCGGCCGTCGCCGATCGCTTCGGCGTGAATCGCGTTCTGCATCGTGAACGCTTGGCTGATCGCGTCCCAGCCCGCGCGCCCGAGGTGGTGGAAGAGGACCGGCGCGTTGTCGCGGGCGATGATGACGGTCTCGCCGTCCGTCGCGATCGCTCGGGACTCGACGGATTCGAGGAGCCGCTCCCACATGCCGTCCGAAGAACGCCACAGGGTCCCGTCCGGCGCGAAGATAACGAATTCGTCGGCGTCCACCACGTCGAGGTCTGGGAGCTGGTCGGCGCGGACGTCTCCGTAGCGCGGAGGTTCGACCGGGACCACGTCCGTCGCGCCGGACGCGAGGAACGCCAATTCGCCGTCGTCGGAGATCAGGTAGGCCGCGCCGTCGTCGCCGACCTCCATCGCGCGGATCTCGAATCCGACGGCGACGGAGGACGTGATCGTCATGCGTTCGTCGAGGAAGACGAGGTGTCTGCCGCGCGCCGCGAGGATCCGCGCGCCGTCGTACTCCATCGCGCGAATGCGACCGCGGAGCCCTTCGGTCGGGGGGAGCGTCGCGATCGCGTCGCGTTCGTAGCGGAGGAAGAGCGTGCGTGGGTCGTCGTCCGCGCGGCCGCTGCCGGCGATCAGCGCGAAGTCGTCGCGGGGGGCGACGACCGCGGAGAGGCTGTTGGCCGTCGGACCGCCGTCGAGCACCCTGACGCCGACGTCGCAGGCTCCGACGGGGCGATCGCACCCGCGGATTCTCAGGTCGAACGCGCGCGGGTCCGTCTCCGGCGTGAAGCGGATCGAGTCGCCCTCCCGGCGCCCGGACCACGCGCGGCTCGGAGTCCCCAGGGGGAGGTCGTCGTTGGGCCCGAACGTCGTCACGCACGTGGAGGTGTCGCGATCCTCCAGCTCCTCGTACGTCCGCGCGTAGAACGTGAGCTCCGAAGTCGCGCGCAGCGTCGCGTGCCTTGGCGCCGTCGAGGGGCTCACCAGGAAGGCGGTCCGCGCGCCCTCATCGGTGACCGCGACGACGACCGCCGGCTCGTCGTCGCCCCACACGCGCTCGACGAAGAGCTCCGTGTCGGCGGCGCAGCCCGCCGCGGCGACGATCGTCAACGAGGCGGCCCAGGCCGGACGCACGGTGCGATCAATGTACCGTAGAACGCGAGGGCGGCTACAAGATGCCGCGGCTCTTCAGGTCTTCGGCCACGAGGACCGCGCCCTTGGCGGCGCCCATCTTCGTGTTGTGCGAGACGAGCACGAACTTCACGCCGTGATCGCCGAGCACGTCGTCGGGGCGCAGGCGGCCGACGCTCGTGGTCATGCCGCCGTCCGCGTCGCGGTCACGCCGCGGCTGCGGGCGGAACGGATCGCTGTGGACGGTGATCCAACGCTCGGGCGCCGACGGGTGCGTGTTCGGGTTCATGTCCGCGCCGAAGCGCTCCATCGCCGCGCGGATCTCGTCGATCGAGACGTCCTGCGCGAACGAAGCCGTCACCGATTCGGTGTGGCCGTCGAGCACCGCGACCCGCGTACACGTCGCCGACACGCGGACGTCGTACGGCGTGATGCCTTCACCATTCGAAGTGCCGAGGATCTTCCGCGTCTCGAGCGCGACCTTCTCCTCCTCCTTCTTGATGTAGGGGACGATGTTGTCGACGACGTCGAGCGCGATGACGCCGGGCGACCGGCCCGCGCCGCTCACCGCTTGCATCGAGGTCATCACGACCTTCTGCAGGCCGAACTGCACCAGCGGCGCGAGGGCGATCACGAGGCCACACGTCGTGCAGTTCGGGATCGGGACCACGAAGCCTTCCCAGCCGCGGTTCTTCCGCATCTTCGCGATGAGGCTCGCGTGGTCCCCGTTCACCGCCGGGATGATGATCGGGACGTCGTCCTCATAGCGGAACGCGCTCGCCGTCGAGATGACGGGGCGCTGCTTCGCGTACTCCGACTCGAGCTTGCGCGCCGCGTCCGACTCGACCGCGGAGAACACGAGGTCCACGTCGTCGAGCGACATGCCCGTGCCGTTGACGACGTCCATGTCCGCGTAGCGCGCGAACGCGCTCTGGTCGACGTACCACCCGAGGACACCGCTCTCCTGGGTGATCGCGTCCCTGAACTTCTTGCCGGCGGAGCGCTCGGAGGCCGCGAGCTGCGTGACCTCGAGGAACGGGTGGTCGACGAGCGCCGCGAGGAACTGCTGCCCCGCGAGCCCGGTTGCGCCGACAACGGCACATCGCATGGTCATGACGAACTAATCTCCGTCGTCGTCCTGCAGCGCCTCTTGGTACATGGCTTCGGCGATGCGGTGCGACGAGCCTTCCAGCCGCTGGATCGCGGCCTTGATCTTCTCGACGTCGTTGGACTCGTAGACGTTCTTCACCGCCTCGAGGTCTTCCTTGATGTCGTCGATGTCGTCTTCACTCAACATCGACGAGTACTCTTCGAGTGACTTCTCGGTCGTGTAGAGCAGGCCGTCCGCCATGTTCCTCAGGTCGGCCAGCTCCTTCTTCCTCGCGTCGTCGGACTTGTTCGACTCCGCTTCCTTCACCATCCGCTCGATCTCGTCTTCCGTGAGACCCGACGAAGCGATGATCTTGATCTGCTGCTTCTTCCCCGTGCCGAGGTCGCGCGCCGACACGTGGACGATCCCGTTGGCGTCGATGTCGAACGTCACTTCGATCTGAGGAACTCCGCGAGGCGCCGGCGGAATGCCCACGAGTTGGAACCGCCCGAGCGTTTTGTTGTCCTCGGCCATCGGGCGCTCGCCCTGCAACACGTGGACGTCCACGATCGGCTGGTTGTCCATCGCCGTGGAGAACACCATCGACTTCTTCGCGGGGATCGTCGTGTTGCGCTGGATGATCGCCGTGAAGACGCCGCCGGCCGTCTCGACACCGAGTGACAGCGGGTTCACGTCGAGCAGCAGGACGTCCTTCACGTCGCCCTTCAGGACGCCGCCCTGGATCGCCGCGCCGATCGCGACCACTTCGTCCGGGTTGACCTTCTTGTTCGGGTCCTTGTCGAAGAAGTCGCGGACGACCTGCTGGATACGTGGCATCCGGGTCTGACCGCCGACGAGCAACACCTCGTCGATGTCCGCCTTCGTGAGGCCGGCGTCCTTCAGCGCCTGTCCGCACGGCTCGAGCGAGCGCTGGATCAGCGGTTCCACGAGTTGCTCGAGCTCCTGCCGCGTGACCGACGTGTTGAGGTGCTTCGGCCCCGTCGCGTCCGCCATGATGAACGGCAGGTTCACGTCGGTGTCCGTGGACGACGACAGCTCGTGCTTCGCCTTCTCCGCGGCTTCCTTGAGCCGCTGCAGCGCCATCTTGTCCTTCCTCAGGTCCGCGCCGGCGTTCGCTTCCGAGAAGCGGTCCGCGAGGAAGTTGATGATCGCGAGATCGAAGTCGTCGCCGCCGAGGTGCGTGTCGCCGTTGGTCGACTTCACCTCGAACACGCCGTCGCCGAGCTCGAGGATCGAGATATCGAACGTGCCGCCGCCGAGGTCGTAGACCGCGACCCGCACGTTCTCCTTCTTGTCGAGGCCGTACGCGAGCGCCGCCGCGGTCGGCTCGTTGATGATGCGCGGGACGTTCAGCCCGGCGATCTTGCCGGCGTCCTTCGTCGCTTGGCGTTGCGCGTCGTTGAAGTACGCGGGGACCGTGATGACCGCTTCGGTGACCTCCTCGCCGAGGTAGTCCTCCGCGGTCTCCTTCATCTTCATGAGGATCATCGCGGAGATCTCTTGCGGCGAGTACGCCTTGTCGCGGATCTGCACCCACGCCTCGCCGTTGTCGGCGGAGACGACGGTGTACGGCGACTTGCTCTGGTCCTGACGGACCTCGTCCGAGTCGAACGGGCGACCGATGAAGCGCTTCACCGAGAAGACGGTGTTCTCGGAGTTGGTCACCGCCTGGCGCTTCGCGATCTGTCCGACCAGGCGCTCGCCGGAGTCCGTGAACGCGACCATCGACGGCGTGGTGCGGCTGCCTTCGGAGTTCGGAATGACGACGGCCTCGCCGCCGTCCATGACCGCGACGCAGGAGTTGGTCGTGCCGAGGTCGATACCGATGATCTTACTCATCCTTCACCATCCCCCCCGCCGCCGGACGCCGGTCCGAGGGAGACGACGACCATCGCTGGTCGCAGAAGCCGCTCGTTGATCATGAACCCGCGCTGCAGCTGCGTGTCGACCTGACCCTGCGGGCGATCCGCATTCACCTGCTGCACCGCTTCGTGCTTCGCGGGGTCGAACGTCTCGCCGACCGAGTCGAACGTGGTCACGCCGTTCTTCTCGAGCTGGCTGAGGAACTTCTTCAGGACGAGGCGCACGCCGTCGATCAGCTGCGTGTCGTCGCCTTCCTTCTGGCTCTGCGCCACGACTTCGACGGTGCGCTCGAGGTCGTCGACGATCGGCAGGAAGTCCTTGAGGAGCTTCTCGTTTCCGAACTTCGTGACGTCGTCGCGCTCGCGGGCGGCGCGCTTTCGGTAGTTCTCGAGATCCGCGGCGGCGCGGAGCCACTTCTCGCGGAAACTCGCGGCTTCCTTCTGCGTCTGTTCGAGGACTTCTTCGAGCTCTTTTTTGGCGTTGATCAGAGCCTCCGTTACGGCGTCGGCCGCGCTCGGCTTCGCGTTCTCGTCTTTGGGATCGCCGCCCTCGCGCGCTTCCATGGAAGCGACCGCCTCGGCCATGGCGTCCTGGATCGCGTCGTCCGCTTCGGAGTCGCCAGCCTGGTCCTTTTCCTCAGACACGGCGCGTAAGCTGTCACGCCTTTACCCACACTTCAACAAGTTAGGGCCGCCGCGAGGCGCCGGCGCGTCAGTCGGATTCCGGCTCGGACGGAGACTCGTGGGCCAAGGATTGAGACAGCGCGTCGGCGGTCATCTCGACGAGGGGGATGACGCGGGCGTAGTTCATCCGCGTCGGTCCGACCACACTCACGCGGCCGGCCGGGCCGTCCTCGGAGGCGTAGGTCGCGGTGACCGCGGCGAGGTCGCGGATGTCCTTCATCGAGGTCTCGCTGCCGAGGACTACGGTGGTCAGCTCGTGGGCGGCGGCCTGGGCCTCGATCGGCGTGGTGGTGGCCGCGTCGAGGAGGCGGAGGATCATGGTCTTCTCCTCGAACGCCCTCAGGAGCTTCCGCATCCGCTCGATGTCGGCGAACTCGGGCTGGTCGAGGAGCGTACGCTCACCTTCGACCACCACCGATGCGGTCGGGGGGGCCGACAGCGCGCGCTCCCCGAGGAACAGCGCGTGCCGCATGATGCGGTCGGCGGCGGTCCGCTCGTCGTGCATCGCGGTGAGGACCTCCCGGCGGACGTCCGCGAGCGTCTTCCCGCCGAGCAGCGAGTTCAGGTAGTTCGACATGTGGGTGAGCTCGTCCCGGTCCGTCCGGAAGGTCACGTCCACGAGGCGCTGTTGGATGAGGCCGCTCTTGGCTACGAAGACCGCGAGCACGGTGGTCTCCCGCACCGGCACGAACTCGATCCGCTGGAACACGACGTCCTCGAGCGAGGGCATCAACACCAGCGTCGCGTGCTTGGAGACGGTCGAGAGCACCCGGCCGGCCTCCCGCAGGACGCCGTCGATGTCGTTCGGTTCGTTGTTCGCGCGGAGGGTGATCGCGGAGATCAGCTCCCGCTCCTTGGCCGAGATGCGCCCGCGCTGGGCGAGCCGCTCGACGTAGAGGCGGAACGCTCGAGGCGTCGGGATCCGGCCCGCCGACGCGTGTGGCGCGGAGAGGAGGCCGAGCTCTTCGAGGTCCGCCATGCAGTTGCGGACGGTCGCGGGCGAGACCTCGAGGGCCTTCCGCTTGGTGAGGGTCCGCGATCCGACCGGCTCAGCCGTCGCGATGTACTCCTCGATGCACGCAGTGAGGATGTCGCGCTGCCGGTCGTTGAGATCGAGATCGGGTGGGCTCGATGCGCTCAACACTCGCATTTGGTTGCCGGACCTTCCCTCCTGTCAAGGCGGGGGGGCTCAGAGGTCGGCTGCGGCGTCGAGGATCGCTCGGGCGACGGCGTCGGTGAAGAGGAAGCCGCGGGCGGTCGGGGCGAAGCGCGCGCCGTCGCGGGCGAGGATCCCACCCGCGACGAACCGCTCGAGCGCGGGCGCGAAGTGCGCGGCGACGTCCACACCGAACTCCTCGGACAACGCGGCGAGATCCACGCCCCACGCGGGGCGCAGGCCCACCCAGAGGCGGTCGGTGAGGAGGTCGCGGCGGTCCTGCGGCTCGTCGAAGTAGGTCTCGAACGCGCCGGTGAGGTAGCGCTCGGGGGCCTTGATGTTCCCGTAGCGCCGCCCCGTCGATCGGTCCGCCGCGAACGTGAACCCGTGGGCGCCGGCGCCGAGGCCGAGGTAGGGGGCGCCGGTCCAGTACAGGCTGTTGTGGACCGCGCGGTGCCCCTCGCGGGCGTAGCTCGAGACCTCGTACCGGGCGTAACCGGCCGCGGCGAGGCGCGCGGTCACGTGGTCGATGAGGTCGGCCTGGTCGTCGTCGGCCATCGGCTCGAAGAGGCCGAGGCGCTTCTGGCGGCCGAGGATGGTGTCGGGCTCGACGGTGAGCGTGTAGGCGGAGACGTGTTCGGGCGCGAGGTCGAGCGCGACGTCCAGCGAGCGGTCGACGTCCGCGCGGGTCTGCCTCGGCTGGGCGTAGATGAGATCGAGCGAGACGCGCGCGCCGGTCGCCTTCGCGGCGCGGACGGCGCGGATGCCGGCGGCGGCGTCGTGGATGCGGCCGAGGGCCTCGAG
>JAUHYN010001383.1 GCA_030426505.1 bacterium
GGCGACGATGATCAGGTCCGACGGCTGCAGCCCCGCCGTCTTGTGGTCGAGGTCCGTGATGCCGGTGTGGACGCCCGTGATCGCCTCGCGCTGCTCCTCGAGCTTCTCGATGCGCTTGAACGTCTCCACGACGATCTCGCTCACCGGCGTGACGCCCTGCTTCGACTTCGTCTTCGCGATCTCGAAGATCTGCCGCTCCGCCTCGTCGACCGCGCCCTCGGGATCGGGCGTCTCGTAGGCCTGCTTGACGATCTCGGTGGCCGCTTCGATCAGCCGACGGAGCGTCGACTTCTTCTTCACCGCCTCCGCGTAGTACTTGATGTTCGCGGCGGTCGGGACCGACTCGGCGAGCGCGACGATCCCCGCGATGCCGCCGGCCGCCTCCAGCTCCTCGCGCTGCTTGAGGTGCGAGGAGAGCGTTACCGCGTCGACGGGATCGCCCTTCTGCGACAGCTCGGTCATCGCCGCGAAGACCATCCGGTGCCCCGGGCGGTAGAAGTCATCCGGCGTGAGGATCTCGACCGCGACGTTGATCGAGTCGTTCGTCAGCAGCACCGACCCGAGCACGGCGCGCTCGGCGTCGAGATCCTGCGGCGGCACACGCGAGACGGGGCCGCGGTTCTCGCGGTTGTCCCGATCACGACCCGAGCGGCGATCGCCCCGCGGGCCGCGCGATCCCGACGGCTCCGGATCCATCCCCGGCGGGGGACCATCATCGTAGACATAGGGCGGCGGCTCGTCGGGCGGATGCATGAAGGAAGGCCGTCGACTCTGGGCGACGCGACCGAGAGGAGCAAGGGTCGGCTTCGCATTCGCGCGAGCGCGCGATCGTGAAACCCATGAAACGCGAAGAGGCGCGGCCGAAAACGACCGCGCCTCTCGACGGAACGAGTCTTGATTTCACCGCGATGCGATCGCGGCGAAGCGACGATCAGTCTTCGGTCTCGGCGTCCGAGTCCGAATCGCTGTCTTCGCCTTCGCCTTCGGCCGCGGCGTTCGCCTCGGCGTCGGCGGCGGCGCGCGCGGCGGCGAGCTTGGCAGCCTCGGCGGCGCGGGCCTCTTCGGCCTCACGCTTCGCGTCGATCTGCGCCTGCTCGACGCGCTGCTTGTCGCCCTCGAGGTCGGTCGAGCCCTGAGGCACGACCCAGAAGGGGAGCTTCGCGACGATGCCGCCGTCGAGGCGAATCGACGCGGCGAACTTTCCGACCGTGCGCACCGGCGTCGTGATCGTCACGCGGCGGTGGTCGACCTTCACGCCCGAGTCCGAGACGACCCGCGCGATGTCACGCGTGGTGATCGTGCCGAACAGCTTCTGGAGCGTCTCGAGGATCGGCTCGCCTTCGTCGTCCAGCTGCGGCGGCGCGACCTTGGCCTGCATGACGACCGAGAGCGCCTCGATCTTGTTCTTGCCGACCTCGGCGTCCTTCGTCGCCTGCTGCCGGTGGTGGGCGGCGAGGCGCTTCTGGTGATCGAGCTGAGCGATCGACTTCACCGAAGCGAAGATCGCCTTGCCCTGAGGGATGAGATAGTTGCGCCCGTAGCCGTCGCGAACGGTGACCATGTCACCGACCACGCCGAGGTTCGGCACGTCTTCACGGAGGATGACCTTCATCATGGCGTGCTACTCCTCTTCGTCCCCGGCCTCGGCGGCCGCGGCTTCCTTGGCGGCGCGCTCGGCCTCTTCCTTGGCCTTGGCCGCGCGCTCCTCGAGCATCTTCTCGACCTCGGCCTTCTTGGCCTGCACGTCGGAGACGTCACCGTGGAGCGTCGTCATGAAGCGGAGGACGTGCTCGGCGTTGCGCATCGAGCGCTCGAGCTCCTCGACGACACCGACCTCCCCCACGTAGTGGAACAGGATGTAGTTGCCCCGGGGGTTCTTGTTGACCTCGAAGGCCATCTTCTTCTTGCCCCAGGTGTCCTCGCGAAGGAGCTCGGCGCCCTTCTTGTCGAGGACGCCCTTGAGGCGTTCCAGGACGTCGGCCTTCACGGCGTCGT
>JAUHYN010001384.1 GCA_030426505.1 bacterium
TCTGGATCGCATGCAAGCCAGCTTGCGCGCCCTGCGTGATGAGCTCCGAGAAGCCGGCCGCGACCGCCGCCGCGTTCCCGCGGCCCGGGAGCGAGTGACCGCCCAACGCCATCGAGAGCGCCTCGCAGTTGCGCCCGTGCGACGCCTGGAGCGACTCGATCTCGAGGACACCCGGAGCCGCCATCGAGCCCGACAGATCGAGGACGTGGAAGCCGGCCGCGTCGAACGCATGCACCTCGAAGCTGCGATCGTCGCCGCCGAGATCCACCACGCGCACTTCGGTGATCCGATCCGCGCCCCCGTTGAGGCCGACGAGCGTGGAAGCGATCTGCGCGAGCTCGTCGAGCTCGAAGAACTCGATCGCATGGCGGCTCCCGATCTCCAACCGCGCCCGGTTCGCGCGCGCCAACGCGACGACGCGCTGGATCTCCTTCTCGGACGCCTCCGGATCCGGCGGGCGCGCGAGGCCCGCGAGCGCGAGCAGCTCACCGACCTCCTTCTTCGGCCGCGACGGATCGCGTAGCACGGCCTTCGCGGCCTCTTCACTCCTCAGCCGCGCGATCGTGGAGGCGGCGCCCTCCGTCGTGCCGACCGTCAACGCGAGCGCAGCGCGCGCGGCGCCACCGGCGTCTTGCGGCGGGAACTGTTCGCCGAGCTCTTCGTAGAGCGCCTGGAGCTGCCGCCCAGTGACGCGCTCTTCGGAGACGATCGTGCGCGACCACCGCCGCATCGGGTGCGCGAGGACCGACGCCTTCACGACGCACCCAGGGCGTGGTCGAGCACCGCGCCGATCTGCGACAGCGTGTCGCGCTCGAACGGGCCGTCGCCGGCCGCGAGGAGCCAGCTGACGCTCTCGCGGGCGGAGGCGAGCAAGGCGCGGCGCTCGCGCTCGGTGAGGTCGGCGGGCGGCGCCTTCAGGACGGCGAGGTCCTTCAAGAGCGCCGCGGCACACAGGTCGACGGACATGGGTTCGTACCTTTCTGTGCCGCTTCGTGGGGACGTATCGGCGGGCGAGACAGACCGTTGCGTCGAATCCCATCGGACGTCGGGCGCACCGGCCGATCGGCCGCCTTGACGGCGGGTCCGGACGGCCGGACCGTGTCGAGCGAGGAGGGATGAAGATGCGTAGTCTTCTGGGTCTGGTCGTTTTGTGTCTCGCGTTCGTGGGCTTCTCGGGCTCCACGGCGTTCGCCGGGGACCCGGCGATCATCTGCAAGTCCGACAGCACCGGCGCCTGCAAGGGCCGTCAGTACTGCTGCTACAAGGGCATGGATTCGTCCGCGGGCGACAAGTACTGCAAGAACCTCGGGTGCAAGCGCGGCGGCACGGGCTCCTGCCCGACCGCGGCGAACGTCACGAGCTGCGGCACGCGCGACAAGGCGTCCGAGCTCGACCTGCCGTGGTGCATCGACCCCGCGATCGCGGAGTACGACGACGGCACGTTGGTGAATCCGTAGGTGTTCGAAGCGCGCGCGGTCGCCTCGGCCGCCGCGCGACGCGTCGCCTTCGGATCCGCTCCCCACGCTGCGGCGTACGATCCGTATGCGTTCCGTGCGCGCCTGGCCGCTCGTCATCGCCGCCTCCTGCGCGGCGGGAACGGATCCAGCGCCTCCCGCTCGACAGGACACAGAACCTGCGCTCGACGCCGTCGCGATCTTCGGCCACGAAGGCGCGTTCGAAATCACCGTCGAAGACGGACACATCACCGCCCTCACCCCGACCGAAGCCGCGCCCGCGCGGTGGCTCATCCCCGCGTTCGTCGACGCGCACGTCCACCTCGCCTACGACCGCGAGATCGTCCACGGCCTCGCGCCCGAGGACGACGCCCGCGACGCCGCGCTCCTCGACGGCGGAATCGCCGCGGTCGTGGATCTCGCCGCGCCGATGCGGACACTTACCCGCGATGCCCACGGCCTCGTCGTCGTCGCTTCGGGTCCGATGCTCACCGCGGTCGACGGCTATCCGACCAACTCCTGGGGCCGCGACGGCTACGG
>JAUHYN010000227.1 GCA_030426505.1 bacterium
CACTTCGACTTCCGCGAGGGCGAGACGATCCACACCGAGAGCTCGCACAAGTTCACGCCGGAGCGCATCGAGCGCATGGCGCGGCGCACGGGCTTCGAGATCACCGAGCAGTTCATCGACGACGACCGCCTCTTCAGCGTGCAGCTCCTCTCGGCGCGCACGTCGAAGCGCGCGGCGCGGCTCGTTTACGAGCGCCCCACGCGCGAACGCACGCTCGCCGACTACCAACGCATCCGCCGCACCACGATGGACCTCACGTCGACGCTCGAGCCGGAGGACTTCAACCTCCAGTCGATGCCGGACGCGAGCCCGGCGAAGTGGCACCTCGCGCACACGAGCTGGTTCTTCGAGACGTTCGTCCTCGCGCCGTACGTGTCCGGCTACACGCCGGTCCACCCGATGTACGGCTTCCTCTTCAACTCGTACTACGAGGCGGTCGGCGCGCGACAGCCGCGGCCGGAGCGCGGGCTCCTCTCCCGCCCGACGATCGACGAGGTGCGGCGGTACCGCGCGATCGTCGACGACCACATGACGCGCTTCCTCGAGAACGTCTCCGAGACGGTGTGGCGCGAGACGGCGCTCAAAGTCGCGGTCGGCCTCAACCACGAGCAGCAACACCAGGAGCTGTTGCTCATGGACGTGAAGCACGCGTTCGCGAAGAACCCGCTGCGCCCCGCCTTCCGCCCCGACCTCGAAGCGCCGGCGTCGAACGCGAGCGCGGTCGGCACCGTGACGTTCGCGGGCGGGAGCATCGAGATCGGGCACGCGGGTGGTGGGTTCGCGTTCGACAACGAGACGCCGCGGCACAGCGTCCACGTCGAGCCGTTCCGCCTCGCGGATCGCCTCGTGACGAACGGCGAGTACCTCGAGTTCGTGGGAGCGGGTGGCTACGAGACCCCGGCGCTGTGGCTGTCCGACGGGTGGTCGACGGTCCGGGAGAAGGGGTGGAAGGCGCCGCTGTACTGGTTCGAGGAGGAGGGCGCGTGGCACGAGATGACGCTCGGTGGGCCGCGCCCGCTCGACCCGCTCGCGCCGGTGGTCCACGTGAGTCTGTACGAGGCGGACGCGTACGCGCGGTGGGCGAAGGCGCGCTTGCCGACGGAGAGTGAGTGGGAGCTCGCTGCCGAGGAGTCGGATCCCGCGCAGGGGAACTTCCTCGAGGACGGCTGGCTCCACCCGAAGTCCGCGCCCGAGGGCGGGAGCGGCGCGCTCCGTCAAATGCTCGGCGACGTCTGGGAACTCACGCAGAGCGCGTACACGCCGTACCCGGGGTTCGCGCCGCTCGGCGGCGCGTTGGGTGAGTACAACGGTAAGTTCATGATGAACCAGACCGTGCTGCGCGGCGGAGCTTGTGTCACGCCGCGCGATCACATCCGAGTGACGTACCGGAACTTCTTCTACCCGCACATGCGGTGGGCGTTCCAAGGGTTCCGGCTCGCCTACGACGTCTGAGTTCAGTTGCACTCGTCCGGGGTGAGTTGCACGTACGGCTCTTGGTCGTTGTCGAGGCCGGTCTGAATCTCGTCGTAGCAGGCGAGGACGTCGGCGGCGCGCGTCCACGTCCCCATCCACGCCGTCGAGGTCTCGCCCGTCGGCGTCGCACCCGGCGGCATGTCGATCGTCGCATTCAGGTGACAGCTGCGGCAGCCCTCGGCCTTGCACTCGTCCTGCGGTCCCCATGGGTTGCCGCACGGCGCGCCGTCGTTCTCGGTGTCGATGCACATGAGGTAGTTCTTCCACACGCCGGTGACTTCCTGCGGTTGGTTGGCGAGGCTGCCCGTCTTGCAGGTCGGGTTGTACTCGAAGAGCAAGAGGCCGCCGCCCTTCGTGAGGAGGTCGTTGCCGTCCGGGAACCAGAACGTCGCCCAGTTCCAATACTCGATCTGGGCGCCGGTCCCGTAGGCGACGTGGAGTCCGACGAGGTACTGTCGCGGGCCGTTCGGCGGGTCGTACGAGTAGAGGTCGTTCGGGTCCGCGCTCGCCGGGAGGTCTTCCCACGTGCGCCAGAAGCCCTTGTAGACCTGCGCCGACGGACGAAACGCGGGCATCCAGTCTCGGGTCCCGTTGAATTCGCAGTACGCGGCGCGCGCGGCGATCGCACAGGCGTCGAGGTAGTCGTTCGCACGGAGATCTTCGTGCGTGTCGAAGTTGTACATCGTCCGTTTGTCGCCGACGGAGCGATCGTTCGGGTGGGGCAGGTTCGCGATCTCGTTCGCCGAGGCGTACAGCGCGCTCTGCGGGACCGAGTCCTCCCACGCGGGCAGCCCGTTGTTCTGCGTCGTGGTCGCTTCGATGAACGCGCACCACGCACCGAGGCGCGACCGCGGGTCGATGTTCGCGTCGCCGCACGAGGGCTTCGCGAGCGAGATCCCGCCCGCTGCGCCGCCGTCGAGCGGCGGCTTCATCGGCGCGACCTGCGTAGTGTGCGGCGGCGGCGCCGGCGGGAGGCCACCGGGTGAAGTCGTCGTGGGGCGCACGAAGATCCCACCGGCGAACGGGTCCGCGATCGCGACGTAGTCGCTCGGGCGGCACCCGTCGAGCGGCGCGCCACCGTCGAGCTGACGCGAGAGGCGACGCGCGAGATCTTCGAGCAGCGACGCGTAGCTCATCGCCGAGTCCGTCGCGCGACCGAACACCGACACGCGACGCGAGCCGCGGTCCTCGGAGCCGGTGATCGCGGGGCGCACCAACAGCAGGTCGACCTGCGCGCCCGCGGCGGGATCCACCGCGCTCGCGGGGACGGGGAGGAAGGCCTCGCGCGTGGACGCGTTCCAGCTGAACGAAGCGAGGACGCCGCTCGACGCGGCGAAGTCCGGGCACACGTGCTGCGCGAGCGTGTCCGCGCGGACCTCGCGCACCAGGCCGAAGCGCGACGCGGGCGAAGCGTCGATGTCGGTCGACTCGAACAGGCGCGGGCACTTCGTCCCGCTCGAAGGGACGGCGCCCACGCGGAGGCGCACCGCGGTCGAGGTGCTGCCGGGGAGGCGCGTGACAGGGACGTCGCCGAAGTAGAACGCGACGTCGTCGCTCGTCGGGAGGTTCGCTCCGTTCATCACGACCTCGGCGCCGGTCGTCAGCGGCGTGCGCGACGAGAGCGGGCGGCCGTTGCCGTCGGTGATCGACGCGACGGTCGGCGCGGTGCCGAGCCCGCACGCCGGCGCGGGGAACGCGCTGTACCCCGGCGCGGGGAAGGGCGCTGCGGGGGCCTTGCGGCCGGTGCGGACGAAGCGGTCGAGGCGGGACAGGTCCATCGCGTCGACGTCGCCGTCGGCGTCGACGTCCGCGGCGGCCACGCAGTCGACGTCGCCGGTGCCGCCGAGGCGCGCGGCGAGGGCGCTCACGTCGTCGGCGTCGACCACGCCGTTCTCGTCGACGTCGCCGCGAATGAACGGCGCGCCGGCGTAGGCGACGCGGCCCGCGGCGATCGCGTGGTCGGGGGACTCGACCACGATGGCGCCGCTCGCGAACGCGTTCGCGGGGCGCGGCGCTTCGAGGACGAGGCGCGAGTCGCTCTGCGCGAGGACCTGCGCGAACTCACCCGCCACGCGGACGGTGGAGATCTGCGCGAGGTGATCGCCGTCGATGATCAGGCTCGTGCCCGAGGGCGTGACGGTCGCAGCGGTACAGGCGAGGTCGGGCGGGAGCGCGTCGTCGACGAGCGCGAGCTGTGCGAGCTCGACCTCGCCGGGCGCTCCGAACGGCGCGCCTTGCGCGGCGGAGACCGCGAGCGAGGTCGCCGCGAGCTCGGTGCCGGTCGCGTCGTGCGTGAGCAGCGGCAGGTATGCGCCGCCGCTCGACCACGCGGCCTCGAAGATGCTGCCGGTGCGGGCGAGCCGCACGGAGACGGGCAGCGACACCGGCACGGGCGTCGCGGCGACGAGCGTGCCGCCGTCGCGCGCTTCGGCGGAGAGCCACACGCTGCCGGCGGCGCGCGAGACGGTGATGCGGACGCGCGGCGCATCGGGGACGCGGACGATCGTGCGCGCCTCGAGCCCGCCCTCGTTGCCCTCGTCGACGAGCGCGACGAGCGCGGAGATCTCGAAGTCGCCGTCGACCTCTTGGGTCACGGTGCGGAGCGCGTCGTCGGGGCCGTAGCCCGCGCCGTCGCCGCAGAGGAGGAGGGCCGAGGTGCCCGCCGGCATCGACGCGCCGACCGAGGCGCCGACGTCGTGCGCCGTCCAGTTGGGGACGTCGGCGCTGGTGAAGCAGGCGGGGGCGCCGGTGGTGGTCCCGGCGCCGCCGGTGCCGGTGCCGCCGGTGCCGGTCGTGGTGGAGCCGCCGGTGCCGGTCGTGGCTCCGGCGCTGCCGGTCGTGGTGGTGCTGCCCGTGCCGGACGCGGTGGTGCCGGCGGTCGCGCCGCTCCCGGCGCCGGTCGGTGTCGCGGCCGCGGGGCGCGCGGGCGCCATGAACAATGCGCAGGCCGCGAGGGCCCCCAGCGCGTGGATCGTCTTCATCTCGCTCATTCCTCCTCGGGTCACGCGACCCGACAGGCCATGGGCGGTGCGCGGTCGAGATCTGATCTCGCGTCCGAAAAAAGACGCGCGGCGTCCACGAGGCCCGTAGTCCAGCGCGGTTGTGTCCGCACCGAATACGAAACCGCCCACCGCGCACGCCGGAGGGCGAACACCGCCTCACCGCAGCCGTCCGAATCTGCGACCATCGGTCCCGCATTGAACCGGTGCGCTCGGATCCTCAGCGTTTGCGCGGCGGTGGCCTGCACCGAGCGGCGCGCCGCGCCCGAGCCCCGCCCGGTCACCCTCGCGATGCGCGGCTGCGCCCAAGTCAGCCGACTCTGCGAAATCGACGAGGCCCCGCTCGTATTCTTCGCCGAAGACGCCACGACCGCCACGGCGGAGCTCGACGGCGAAGCGCTCACCGTTCGCACCACGCCACTCGCGAGCGGCCTCCGGATCGAAGTCGACGTCCCCGCCCGCCGCGGCACCCTCACCGTCCACCTCCCGGACGCCGAAGCCCCGCGCCTCATGCGCGTCTCGGTCGGGCCCGTCCCGAAGCCTCCCGAAGCGATCGCCACCGCCGTCGACGGTCGCGCGAACGCCGGCCCGATCGGCCTCGCGGGTGCCGCGAACGACGACGTCACGCACGCCGGCGCCACGCAGCGCTTCGCCGACGCGCGCGCCCTCTACAAGAAGGGCGAGGCCGACGAAGCGATGCGCGCGCTCGCCGACTCCGCCGCGCTCGCCGACCGCGCGCAGCTCCGCTCGCAAGCCGCGCGCAGCCGCCTCCTCGCGGTGTGGATCGCGACCAAGAGCCTGCGCGACTTCGACGCCGCACGCGCCGCGCTCGCCGGCGTGCCCGAACGCTCACCGTACGACGGCGAGGCCGACGTCCTCCGCGCGTTCCACGCGGCGGTGCTCGCGAGCGAGGTCGGGGACCGGCGCGAAGGCCTCGAGCAGATCGCCGTGGCGCGCGCGCTCGCCGAGCGCCTCGGCGACACCGCGCTCGCGATGAAGTGCGAGATCCGCGAACTCAACACGCTCGTGCATGTGGGCCGCTTCGAGGAGGCCGCCGCACGTTGGCGCGCGTTGGCCGACGCCGGGACCGGCGACCCGTGCCTCGACGCCCTCGCGATGGGCAACCTCGCGTGGACGCTGATGCGCGCGTCCAACGCCAAAGACGACGCGTCCGCGCAGTGGTTCGAACGCGCCCTCGCGAAACACACCGAGTCGTGCTCCGACCGCGACCCCACCCACCCCGCCAACCTGCTCACGAGCGCCGCGCTCTATCACCTCGAGCGCGGCGAGCTCGACGCGGCGGACTCGGCGCTCACGCGCAGTAGCGCGCTCCCGATGCTCCCGGAGCACGCGCAGTGGCACCGCATCGTGCGCGGTGGCGTCGCGCTCGCGCGCGGTGACGCGAAGGGCGCGCACGGGATCTACGCGCGCCTCGCCGAGCTCGCCGACGCCGCTCGGCTCACCGAGGTCGCGTGGCACGCGTGGGTCGGCGTCGGGCGGAGCCGCGAGGCCGCAGGCGACGTGGAGGGCGCCGCCCGCGCGTACGCCGAGGCCGAGGCCCGCACCGCGCAGGAGGCCGTGCTCGTCCCGATCGACGCCGGGCGGCTGCACCTGTACGGCGATCGCGACGAGAGCGCGCGGCGCTGGGTCGCGCTCGAGATCGCGCGCGGGCGCCCGGAGGCCGCGCTCGACGTCGTTCGCCGGGCGCGTCGACGCGCGCTCGTGTCGATCGAGCTCGCGCGGAGGATCGGCCACCTGGACGGCGACGCACGCGAGCGCTGGGAGCGCGACATCGCGCGCTACCGTCGCACGCGCGACGCGCTCGAGGAGAAGAGCGCGGCGCTGTGGTTGGTCCCGAAGGACGAGCGCCCCAAGCACGCGCACGCGATCGCCCAGGACGTCACCGAAGCGCGCCGCGCGCTCGACCAGGCGATCGGCGACCTCGCGCGGTTCGACGCGGCGTCCCTCGCCGCGGCCGGCTTCCGCGACCCGGCGCCCGGCGAGCTCCTGGTCACGTGGTACCCGCTCGTCGAGGGCTGGGCGATCTTCGCGCGCGACGCGGCGCGCGTGCGCGCGGTCGTCGTTGACGCCGCGCCGGACGCCGCGACGATCGTCCGCGAGCTCACCGAAGCGATCGCCGCCGCCGACCGGCTCACGGTCCTCGCGCCGGGCGGCGACTATTCGCTCCACCGCGCCGACTTCTCCGGCGCCCCGCTCGGGAAGACGAAGCCCGTCGCCTACGCGCTCGACCTCCCGCCCCGCGAACCCGCCGAGAAACCGGCGCGCGCCGCGCTCGTCCTCAGCGATCCCCGCGGCGATCTGAAGGCCGCCCGGGAGGAGGGCGACGCCGTCGTGAAGATCCTCGATGGGCAGGGCTGGCGCGTCGAACACGCCGCGGTCGACGCCGCCACGCGCCGCCGCTTCTTCGCCGGCATGAACCGCGCGCGCCTGCTGCACTACGCCGGTCACGGCACGTACGAGGGCCACGAAGGCTGGGACAGCAGCCTCCTCCTCGCCGACGGCCGCCTCACCGTCGGCGATGTCCTCACCGCGACCACCGCCCCCGAGGCCGTCGTGCTCCTCGGCTGCCGGACCGCGAGGAGCGACGGCGTCGGCGCGAGCGCGGGCCTCGGGATCGCCCAGGCGTTCGTGCTCGCGGGCGCCGAAGCGGTCGTCGCGGCGACCCGCGAGATCGCCGACGGGGCGACCGCCGACGTCTCCTCCCGACTTTTTTCGGCGATCGATGACGGATCCGATCTCGCCACCACCTATCAACGCACCGTGTACGGCAGCGAGGAGGCGAACCCCGAGTGGGACGCCTTCGTGCTCTTGACCCCCTGAACGACCGAGAAGAACCGATGCAACGAACGAAGTCCCCCCTTCTGCTCACCTTGCTCGTCGCCGCTTGCGGCGCACCCGAAGCGGAGCCGCTCGACGTCTCCGCCGAAGCGATCACCCCGGCGCAGCAGCGCGAGTGTGCGCGCCTCCGCGCCGCCGGCGCGCCGCTGCCGTTCTACTGCGGCGGCGTCGAAGACGTCCTCCCGCCCGCCCTCGCGCAGGCGTGCCCGGACAACCAGTGGGTCGCGTATCGTCTCGCGTCCGCGCCGTGCCCCGTGGTCACCGCGCCGCCGATGCTCGGGACGTGGGTGAAGTCGGAGCCCTTCGCCGGTTCGATCCCCGCGCTCGAGCGTTACTGCGGCTACCGCTGGGAGCCGGCCGCCCCCGGCACGCCGCCCGACACATCGGTCTTCCCGGACACGCCCGACATCCGCTTCGAGCGGGACTGCGAAGTCGTCAGCGCGCACGGCCGCCTCCCGGACGGCGCGTGGCAGCCGCTGTCGTCCGCGTACCTCGAGCAGGTCGACGTCCCCACGATCGTCGGCCTCCCGTACCAGCGCACCACGCGCGTCGCGGTGATCGACACGTCGCCGGACCTGGTCGGCGCCGTGAACGGCGGCGACTCGCTGCACGGCGAGGCGATGGGCTCCGTGATCGACCGCCTCACGTGCCTCGATCCGAACGGCGGCGCGTGCGGCGCGGAGCTGGCGAACCACCTCGCGCTCCCCCGCGTCGACACCACGACGTACGGCGTGCGCGGCGGCTTCTACGGTTCGCAGCTCGAGCTCGCCGTCGCGATGTTCGCGTCCGTTTCGTCCTGGCGGAACGCCGCCGGCTGGACGCCCGGCGACAACCTGATCCTCAACCTCAGCGTCGGCTGGAACGAAGTGTACGGCGGCACGCCCGGCGATCCGCGCCTCCCTCCGCGCCTCATCTACCAAGTCGCGCAGTGGGCGTCGTGCAACGGCGCGCTCCTCGTCGCCGCCGCCGGCAACCGCTCGACCGACCTCGCCCCCGGACCGATCTTCCCCGCCGGCTGGGAGCGCGCGTCGCGCCTGTGCTCGAACGCGCCGGCCGGCGCCTACGATCCGCTCGTCCACGCGGTCGGCGGCGTCGACGGTCGCGATGAGACGCTCTCGGTCTCTCGCATCGACGCGCAGCCGCGCCTCGTCGCGCCCGCCGCGCACGTCGTGGTCGAGCAACCGCGCCTCCCGAACATCCCGACGGAGGTCTCCAGCGGGACTTCGTTCGCGGCGGCGAGCGTCTCCGCGATCGCGGCGGTGGTGTGGAGCCTCCGCCCGAACCTCGAGCCTCACCAGGTCATGCAGATCGTGTACGCCTCCTCGATCCCGATCGGGGGCGCGGCGGACTTCGGCTACGACCAGTCGCTGCTCCCGCGGCGCCGCGATCACCCGCTCGCCTTCGACCTCGCCCACCACGACCGGGATCCCGTACAGCGCGCTGAGCGACTCGGCCGAGAGGAGCTCGAGCCCCGCGCCCTCGGCGAAGGCATGGGGCTCTCGCCGCTGATCGTCGTCACGTCCCTGATCTTCTGGGGCTGGGTGCTCGGCCCGGTGGGAATGCTGTTGTCGATACCGCTCACCATCATGGTAAAAATTGCCCTGGAGAATAATCCCGATACCCGCTGGATTGGCCTGCTGTTGGGGGCCGGCGTCGCCGCCGAGCCGGGTGCCGTGGAAAAGACCGACCACGATATTGAGAATACGTAGGCGTTTAATTCGATTACAGGTGTCACGATTATGTCCAACCAATCCATTCAATTGACCCCGGATCTGTACCAATATCTGTTGGATTCCTCCCTGCGCGAGTCAGAGGTTTTGTGCGAGCTGCGCGAAGAGACCGCGCAACTGCCGATGGCACGGATGCAGATCTCGCCGGAACAGGGCCAGTTTATGGCCTTGCTGGCAAAGCTGATCGGTGCGCGCCGAGTGATCGAGGTGGGGGTGTTTACCGGATACAGTTCGCTGGCGGTGGCGATGGCGCTGCCGGCAGACGGGCAATTGATCGCTTGTGATGTCAGCGCAGAGTACACCGATATCGCCAAACGCTACTGGCAGCGCGCCGGCGTTGCCGACAAAATTGAACTGCGCCTCGCCCCGGCACTGGAAACCTTGCAGGCTCTGCTCAATGACGGGCAGGCGGGTCAGTTTGATTTCGGTTTTATCGATGCCGATAAAGAGAATTACCAGGATTATTATGAGTACTGCCTGCAATTGTTGCGGCCGGGTGGTGCGCTGTTGATCGATAACGTACTCTGGAGCGGGTCGGTGATCGATCCGGACAAACAGGATGCGGATACCCGGGCAATCAGGGCGCTTAACCTTTATCTTAAAGACGACGCCAGAATTGGCCTGAGTATGTTGCCGTTGGGAGATGGGGTGACAA
>JAUHYN010000228.1 GCA_030426505.1 bacterium
ATCCGACACGAGAACGCACCGCTCGCCACGTCGCGCACCGACATGCCGTCGCCGAGCGGCCGCACGCCGCCTCACTGGAGCGTGGAGCGGTTGTTCGACAGCCGCGTGCCGTAGCGGATGTAGCTGCCGCCCGTCGCGCCGATGAATAGGTCGGGGAGCGTCGGGTCCGGCGCCGCGCCGCCGAACGTCCCCAGCGCGATCGAGTTCGGCGTCTGCCCGTAGCGCCCGCACTCGCAGGTATCCAAGCCGTACAGCTCGTTCGGGCCCGCGAGCGACGTCAGGTGCAAGAGCACCTCCGCCCGGATCTCCGTCGCCACCGTGAGGTCTGCGAGGCCGTCGTCGTCGCGGTCGCGCGCCACGAACGTCACGCGCGTCTGGAAGCCGACGCCCTGGATCTCACACGCGCACCCGGCCGGCTGCATCGGGCACATCGCGTCCGCGTTGTCCTCCACGCAGACGCCCTCGTAGCAGGTCTCGCCCGCGCCGCAGTTGCCCATCATGTCGCACGCCGTCGTCGAGCCGCAGAACCACCCGGTGCATTGCGTGGGCAACTCACCCGTCCCGCCGTCGTGCGGGACCAGCGCCCCGTTCACGAACTCGAACACGTAGATCCGCAGCTTCGAGTCGCCGTTCTGCCGACCGCTCGTCGCCACCGCGACCATCGGCCGCGACGCCGGGTTCCCGAGCCCGTCCGCCTCCACGTAGTGGAAGCCGTGGACCGCGACCGCCGTCTTCTCGGCGAACTCCTGCACGATCGGGCTCGACCGCATCGGGTGCCACAGCTCGAGGCGCGTCCGCTCCGTGTCGTCGCGCAGGATCGCGACGTGCGCGCACGCGTCCACGTTCCCCGGCGAACACGCGCCCTCGATCCCCGGGACCGTGCTCACCGACTCCGGCATGAAGTCGTCCCCGAGCTGCATGTCCGCCGCACACTCGAACTCCTCGATCTCGTCCACACACTCCATCACGTACTCGACCGGCGGCGTCGTCCGCCCGAGCACCTGCGCGGTGACGCGGACGTCGCTGGTGCAGTCGTCGAGGCGAATGGGCGCCTGCGCGCGGCCCTGCTCGTCCGTCAGCACGACCTGCCGCTCGGGCCCCGCGGTGCCGTCCACCTGATCGACCGCGAACACGATCGGGACGTTCGAAGTGTTGTCGCAGGCCGAGTTCGTCTGCTCGCACTCGAAGCAATCGCCAGTCCCGCCCTGCACGTTGTCGCAGCGGATCGCCGACAGACACACGGCCGGCCCCGGCGCGAGCTCCTGGTTCTTCGCGCCCGCCAACACGCCGCGGCCGTCGCACGGCTCGAGCGTGAACTCCGGCGGCGCGACCGGCTCCAACATCACCGTCACCGCCTCGCCGTCGCCCTCCGGATCCGCCAGCAACCGGCACGCCTTCTTCACCGCCTTGTCGAGCTGACCGTCCGGGTGCGAGGCCTCCTTGGTGCGCACGCACGTCGTGCCCGCGAGCAGCGTCGCGGTCGTGAGCGAAGCCTTCTTGTCCGGCGTGCGCGCCTCGCCGCGCGCCTCGATGTAGAGCATCGCCGCGCCCCACGGGTTGTTCGGGTCCCCGGTGTCCGGCTTGCCGAACTCCATCACCCAGTCCGAGCCCTCGAAGGGGTACGGCTGTTTGTTCCGGAAGCGCAGCACGGTCCCGAGGTTGGGGAAGGTCTGGATCGTCTCCGGGTCGATCATGCGCGTCGGCGGAAAGGTGCCGACCAACCGCCCCTCGACGAAGTTCGGCGTGTCCGAGTCCTCCGGCGTCTGCAGCGGCACGAACGCGGTCACGGCGATCTCGGACGTCGACTCGAGCGAGGCCTGCGACGGGAACGCGATGGAGAACTCATCCTCGACCTGAGAGCAGCCGGCCAAGGCGAGGGACCCGATGACGAGGAACGATCTACCGGACATGACAGGGTGAGTTTGGCTCGAATGCCTCGGCGCGGTCGAGGCCCTCAGCGCCTCGGAGCGAAGAAACGGAGCGTCGGATCCGACGACGGGTTGCACACCACCGCGAGATCCGTGGCGCCGTCGCCGTCGAAGTCCCCGGCCGCCAAGTCGGCCATCGGCGTACAGGTGTCCGTCCTCCGGGCCGCGCAGTCCTCGACGACCACCCCGACCTCCGACTCGCCGAGGCCGGCGTTGCTCGCCCCGAGCCACACGTGCAGCTCGCCGCTCGTGACGTAGAGGACCGCCGCGTCGAGGTGGCGATCCGCGTTGAAGTCCCCCAACGCGACGCGCTCCGGAGCCCGCGGCGCCGCCCTCCCCTCGAACGTCCTCGGCCTCAGGTCGAGGCCCGTCCCGGCGCGAACCCGCGCGCGGTCGCCCTCGTGCAGGTCTCGCGCCGATCCGTACACGACGCGGACCACCCCCGAACCGTCCGCGCCGGTCTGACCGATCGCCGGCTCACCGACCGCGAACACGTCGTCGTAGACGTCGCAGCTGGCGTCGCCGAGCGCGCAGCCGAACCTCCCACTCGCGAGATCGCGGATGGCCATGCCGAGGCCCAGTTCCTCGCTGCCCCCGCACTGCGGCGCGCTCCGCCCGTTGTCGAGGTATCGGCCGTAGCGGACGTACGCGCCGTTGCTCCCGCCGAAGAACAGATCGGGCCGCTGCCGATCCGGCGCGTCCCCTCCGAAGGTCCCGACGGCGACCGCGCGCGATCGGACGCCATAGCGGCCGCACTCGCACTCCCGCCCGTACGCCTCGCCTGCTTCCGCGCGCGAGGTGAGGTGGAGCAGCACCGGGATCCCTTCCTCCGTGACGACGGTGAGATCGGCGAGGCCGTCGCCGTCGCGATCGCCCGACGCGATGTCGACGCGCGCCCCGAAGCCGAGGTCGGTGACTTCGCAGGCACATCCGGCGGGACCGGGACACACGCCGCTCGTCTCGTGCTCCTCGACGCAGACGCCCTCGTAGCAGACCTCGCCCGGCTGGCACTCCAGCGGATCGCAGCGCCTCGTCGAACCGCAGAGCCACCCGGAGCAACGCGTCGGGAGTTCGCCGGTTGCGCCGTCGTGTGGGACGAGCGCGCCGCCCGTGACCTCGAAGACCGAGAGACGAAGCCGCGCGTCGTCGTCGCCCCGGCGGGTCGTCGCGACCGCGACCATCGGGCGCGAAGCGAGCCCGCCGAGCGCGGTCGCTTCGCGGTAGGCGAAGCCGTGGACCGCCAACGCGACGCTGTCCGGGAGCTCACGCACGATCGGCGCTGGGCGCTCAGGGTGCCACAGCTCGACGCGGGAGTTCGTCCCGTCGCTGCGAGCGATCACGACCTGGGCGCAAGCGTCGACGTCACCGGCCGCGCACGCCGCGAAATCTCCAGGGAGGGTGCCGACGGCGGCGGGCGTGGAGCCCGGCCCGAGCCTCAGGTCCGCTTCGCACTCGAAGGCGTTGATGGGCTCTACGCACGCCAACGTGAATTCGATGGGCGGCGTCGACCGACCGACCACCTGCGCCGTGACGTACACGTCACTCTCGCAGCCATCGAGATCGATCGGCGCCTCGGCGCGGCCGTCCCGATCGGTGACCGCGATCTGTCGGCGCGGGCCGACATCCCCGACCGCCTGCTCGACCGTGAACACGACGGGGACGTTCGAGATGTCGTCGCACTCCACGAACGACTGCTCGCAGACGAAGCAATCCTCGCCGCTCGGCAGTCCGTCGCACCGAATCGGAGACAGGCAGACCGCGGCGCCGGGCGCGAGGCGCTGATCCTTCGCGCCGACGAGCGCACCGCGGCCGTCGCACGGCGCGAGCTCGAACTCGGGCGGCGCCACCGGAGCGAGCTCCACCGTGACGCTCCCCGCTTGGGACAGTCGAACGCACGCTTCCTTCACCGCCGCGTCGAGGCCGAGGTTCGCGTGCGAGCCGTCCGTGGTGCGCACGCAGACACTCTGGGCGAGGAGCGGCACCGAGGCCGACGTGTACGCGTCGCCGGGTTCGCGCCCCTCTCCGCGCGCCTCGACATAAAGCATCAACGCGCCCCACGGGTTGCTCGGATCGGAGGCGTCCACCTCGCCGAGGTTCAGGAGCCAGTCCCCGTCCTCGAGCGGGTACGGCCGCTGGTCGCGGAACACCAACGTGGGACCGATCGTCGCCGATCCGCGGATCGCCTCCGGATCGATCGAACGCGTCGGCGCGAAGACGCCGACCTCGCGCCCGTCGATGAAGTCCGGGACGCTGTCGCCCTCGCGGTACCTCAGCGGGACGAAAGCCGTGACGACGAGCTCGGAGGTCTGCTCGATCGCGGCCTCGGAGGGAAACGCGACGGAAAATTCGCCCTGGATGTCGCTGCAGCCCGCGAGCCCGATCCCGAACGTGACCGCGACGTGCCAGGCCCTCACGATCACGAATTCTGACGCAGAACACACCCGCCCGTCACCCCGCCCTCCGACTTCATTTGGCATGCTCCGTTCGAATCTCCTGCACGTTGGAACGGCGTAGAAGCCGCGGCATATCGCTAGAATCGCGCTCGCATGTCTCGCCGCCGCCTGGCCGCGATCGGAGGCCCGCCCGTCGCCTTCGTCGCGTTCTTCTTCGGGCCGGGCGTGACCGTCGCCGAGTGGTTCATCAACACCACCGCGTCCGACCCCGTGCGGATCTCTGCAGAGGCTGCGCACCTGCACGACACACTCGTCGTCGCCGACCTCCACGCCGACTCGCTGATGTGGGACCGCGACCTCGACGCGCGCAGCCGCGTGGGCCACGTGGATCTCGTGCGCCTGCGCGAGGGCAACGTCGCGCTGCAGGTCTTCGCCCTGCCCACGCGAGCGCCCTTCGGCCAGAACTTCGACGCGACCGAAGCGGACGCGATGGATCAGATCCAGCTCCTCGGAATCGCCCAGCTCTGGCCGACCGAGACCTGGTCGAGCCTCGAGGCGCGCGCGCACCTCCACGCCGACGAGCTCGCGACGCTCGAGGACGACAACGATTCGTTCTTCCTCGTCCGCGGCGCGGAGGATCTCGCGCGCCTCGCCCCCGGTGGGCCGACCGGCGGCCTCCTCGCGCTCGAAGGCGCGCACTGCTTGCAGGGCGATCTCGAAGCCGTCGATCGGTTGTTCGCGGCGGGCTTCCGCATGGTCGGCCTCACCCACTTCTTCGACAACCGCCTCGGCGGCTCCGCGCACGGGATCGAGAAGGGGGGCCTGACGCCGTTCGGCCGCGACGTCGTCCGACGCATGGAGGCGCTCGGGATCGTCGTGGACCTCGCGCACGCCTCGCCCGCGGTCGTCGACGACGTCCTGGATCTCGCGACCAAGCCCGTCGTCGTCAGCCACACCGGCGTGCGCGGCGTCTGCGACAACAACCGCAACCTCACGGACCACGCGCTCCAACGGATCCGGGACAACGGCGGCGTCGTGGGGATCGGCTTCTGGCCGGACGCGGTGTGCGGCGACGACGCAGACGCGATCGTGACGTCGATCCGCTACGTCACGGATCACATCGGCGTCGAGCACGTCGCGCTGGGCTCGGACTTCGACGGCGCGGTCCACGTGCCGTTCGACGCCTCCGGCCTCGCGGCGATCACGGACGCGCTCCTCGCGGCCGGGTTCGACCGCAGCGAGATCAAGAAGGTGATGGGGGAGAACGTCGTCCGCGTGTTGCGCGCGACGCTCCCGTGAGGCTCACGCGGCCTCGTAGAGAAACTCGTTGTTCTGCTCGACGCGGCGCTCGCGCCAGATCGCGCGCGAACGATCGAAGATGCGCTGGCTCTTCTTCGGGTTCTCGACGCGCCGGACCTTGCGACTCTCGCTCTTCATCTCGAGATAGCCGCTGTCCTTCACGTGACACAGGAAGGACCGACGCAGGCGCGCCTCGAGCTTCCGGACGCGCGCGCGGTTCCAGCCCATCTTCTGCGCGGTGTTCTCCTGCGAGCACTGGCCGAGGAAGCGGTAGCGGAAGAAGGCCTGCTCCTCCTCGCCGAGCGCCTCGATGAACCCCATCAAGAGGCCGTAGATCTCGAGGTTCTCGACGCGCTCTTCGCTCGAGTCGTCGTGTTCTTCGCCGAACGCCGCGCGCTGCGAGAGCACCCAGCTCTCGAGGGGCGAGAGGTCGTCCGACGGCGCGTCGCGCATGAGCGCCTCGCCGACCGGTATCTGACGGCGGCGCGCAGACAGATCGGTGATCACGCAGTTGCGCGCGATCGTGAAGAGGTAGTTCTTGTAGGGCCGGACGCCGTCGTAGGACTGGCGGGCCTTCGCGCCGAACGCGCGGCGGAAGGTCTCCTGGATGATGTCTTCGAGATCGTGCTCGGTGCCGAGGCCCGAGAAGTACATCTGGCGCCCGTCGCTCTTGAATGCGAACCCCCGGAGCACGAAGTTCTTCAGCGGGCGCTCGTAGATCCGATACACCTGAGCGAGGGTCTCCTCGTCACCGTCTCGAAACTTGGCCAGGAACTTCGCGTTCTTCAGGAAGGGATCCACGGACCAAGAGTGTCTCCAAGGCCCGTGCCAGGCCTCGGATCCACCTAGGATCCAGAATCATCTCCCAGACTTCTGACACAGCCGCCTCGGAAGGGACCGATTCGACGCGCTGCGTCGCCGAGGAGATCGCGACATCGGTGTCATGCGGCGTTCGGAAACTTCTACCGGGTACGCCCCGAAACGGGCGCGAGATCAGTCGACGCTGATGCCCTGCCCGTACCGCAGCGCGATGAACGCGCCCTGGTTCGACAGGACCAACAGATCGGGGTCTCGGTACGCGGGCGGGACCGAGATCCCGGCGCCCAGCGAGAAGAGCTGCTTCGGGCGCCCGGTGTCGATCTCGAGGAATGCGATCGGCCCTTCGGTGCTCCCCACCGCGACGAGCTGACGACCCACGTCCACCGGCATCGTGGGGGAGCCGCTCTCGAGCTTGTAGCGCCAGCGCACCGCGCCCGTCGCGCGGTAGAGGCCGAGCACCTGGCCGTCGCCATCCGAGGCGACGAGGAGCCCGGAGCCGACGTCGACGATCCCCATGATGCGGAAGATCTCCTGCTTCCACTGGGTGCGGCCGGTCTCGGCGTCGAGCTTGTACAGGCCGCCGTTGTAGCTCGCGGCGATGATCGACTTGCCGCCGTCCACCATCAGCGGCGCGGCGTCCACGTCGGCGAAGAACTCGCGCGGCTTGCCGAGGACGGAGGTCCACCGCTCGTCGCCGGTCTTCGCGTCGAGCGCCAGCAACGCGCCGTCGGAGTAGCCCACGTAGATCACGCCGCGCGCGGCGTCGAACACCGGCTTGCACTGCCCGCGGACCGAGATGCCCTCGGGGGTCGGCCGCTTCTTGCGCCAGATCTCCTTCTGCTCGACGAGGTCCACTGCGACGAGGACGTTCGGCCGCACCGGGACGTACGCGACGGTCCCGCTCACGGTCATCGGCCCGCCCATCCGGCCCCCGACCGGGATCGAGAAGCGCGTCTGTCCGATCTGCTGGTCGACCGCGATGAGATCCTGGTCCGATCCGAGGAGCAGCAGCCCGCGGAACTCGGCCATGTCGTAGCCGATCTCCCCGAGGCCCTTCCGCTCGAACAGGCGCTCCCCCGAGTGGAGATCCACGCCGTGCAGGATCCCCGTGCGAGCCCCCGCGAACGCGCGCGCGCCGTCCTGACTGATGTACGGCCGCGACCACTCTTCGGGGCGGCTCGCGAGCAACTCGAACTCCGCGACGTCGATCTTCCAGCGCGCGCCGAAGATCACGGAGAGCGATCCCGGCTCGGGCTGAACCCAATGGGTCGACGGCGCGGCCCCGAACAGCGCGGCCGCGAGGAGGATGGAGGCGCTCACCTCGAGATCACTTCAGCGTCTTGAGCTGCTCTTCCGCGAACGACTTCAGCGGCGTCTTCTCGATGGTGTCGCCCTCGCGCGGCTCCTGGCGAGGATCGTCCATCTCGACGAGGGCCTGGTACGCGGCGATCGCGCCGGCCTTGTCGCCCTTCTTCATGAGCACGCGCGCTTTGTGCTTGAGCGCGTAGTCCTTGTAGAACGGCTGCTCCTCGGCGAGCTTGTCGAAGCGCGCGAGCGCCTCGTCGAGCTTGTTCTCCGCCTCGAACGCGTAACCCGCGCCCTCGAGCGCCATGAAGCGCAGCGGCGCGCTCTTGTCCGTCTTCGCGACGTACTCGTCGAAGAGCGCCTGCGCCTCGGCCGGCTTCTTCAACCGACGGGCGAGCTCGCCCTCGTATACCGCGGCGATCGCGGCCGACGGGTGGTTCGGGTACTTCTTCCGGAAGGCCGTGAACTTCTCGCGCGCGGACCTGTACTGCGCCTCCGGCGCGGTCGAGGTCAGGACGGTCTGCAGGCTCGTGGCTTCCCCGAACGCCTCCACGGCTTCGTCGAGGTCCATCGTGACCGCGGACTTGTCGCGGTCGCCCTCACTCATCATGACCTGAGCGCCGACCACCGCACCGAGTCCGACCACCAACACGATCAGCACCGTCTTGATGTTCTTCTCGAGCCAGTTCATCCCGCTCGTCGCCTTCTCCATGAAGGGGTCGGGCGCCAGGAGCTCCTGTGCTTCCTGCTTCTTGCGAGCCATTTGCGGCGCCCTTTTCGTCGCGTCGCGGGTTCGAAGTCAAGCGAGCAGTTGACCTCGACGTCGGCCGGGGCGAGCGTCCTCGCCGCCCTCGCCATGCGCCGCATCGCCCTGCTCTCGCTCGTCGCCCCGCTCTTCGCCGCTCCCGCGCACGCTGCGGACGGTGAGTTGGTCCTCGCGCTCGAGCCCGGGTGGGCCCTGCTCGCGTCGGACCCCGTCGAGCAGCACGGCGGCGGCGGCGGCCTCTCCGCGTGGCTCGGGATCAACGACGAGCTGTGGCTGACCGCCTCCGCCGGCGCCTCGGCCGTCGCGTCGAGCGAGGCGCGCGCGTCCGCCATACTCTACGAAGGCTTCGCCGGACTCACCGCCGCGCTCGACGTCTTCCAGACCATCCCGTTCGTCGAGGCGCAGCTCGGGTTGGTCGGGACGAAGGACGCCCTCTCCCCGACCGTCCGGTTCGGGGTCGGCGCCGACTACTTCATCACGCGCACGATGACCGTCGGCGCCGTGGTGCGGGTCCGCCCCGTCGACGAAGCAATCGGCGGCACCTTCGTGTCCGCCGCCGCGCGCCTCGCGCTCCGCCTCGAGCTCTGATCCCACCCCGCCGGTGACGGGAGGGACCCCGACGGGTGTCGTTTCCCTCCCATGCGTCTTTCGTGTAACAGGGCGCCCGTGAACGTCCTGGAAACGGTCGTCGAGGTCGCGAACGAGCTGGTCTGGGCGACCCCGGCCCAGCTCCCCTGGTTGGTCGCCCTCCTCCTCGGAACGGGCTTCTACGTCACGGTCCGCCTCGGCTTCATCCAGCTCCGCCAAGTGGTCCACGCCTTCAAGGTCGTCGCGGGCAAGTACGACGACCCGAACGACGAAGGCGACATCAGCCACTTCGCCGCCCTCTCCACCGCGCTGTCGGCCACCGTCGGGATCGGCAACATCGCGGGCGTGGCCACCGCCATCCACTACGGCGGCCCCGGCGCGATGTTCTGGATGTGGCTCACCGCGCTCTTCGGTATGGCGCTCAAGTTCGCCGAATGCACGCTGTCGATGCAGTACCGCGTCTTCGACGACAACGGCGACGCGGCCGGGGGCCCGATGTACTACATCGAGAAGGGCCTCGGCTCGGGGTGGAAGCCCCTCGCGATCCTCTTCGCGTTCTGCGGGGTCGTCGCCAGCTTTGGCGGCGGCAACATGAACCAGGCGAACAGCGTGGCT
>JAUHYN010000229.1 GCA_030426505.1 bacterium
CCGTTCACGGCGTTGATCAGCGCGTTGAGGATCGGCCAGTCGGCGATCGCGTCGCTGCCGTCCTTCATGCCCTCGGTCTCGCGGTTCGGCGACGCGACGCTGCCGCAGTCGAGGTGGTCGCGCCCGATCACGATCGGCGCCTTCACTTTGCCGGAGCGGACGAGCTCGTTGAACGCGAGGCCGACCTTCGCGCGCTGACCCATCCCGAGCCAGCAGATCCGCGACGGCAACCCCTGGAACTGCACGCGCTCGCGCGCGAGCTCGATCCACCGGCGCAGGTGCGGGACGTCCGGGACGGCTTCGAGCAGCGCCTCCTCGGTGACGGTGATGTCGGCCGGGTCGCCGGAGAGCGCGACCCAGCGGAACGGGCCCTGACCCTCGCAGAAGAGCGGGCGGATGTAGGCCGGCACGAACCCGGGGAACGCGAACGCGTCCGAGTAGCCGGCCTCCTCGGCGAACGCGCGGATGTTGTTGCCGTAGTCGAAGACGTGCGCGCCCATCTTCTTCAGCTCGACCATGGCCTCGACCTGTTGCGCCATCGCGGCCTTCGAGGCCTCGGCGTAGGCCTTCGGATCCGACTCGCGCCAGATCAGCGCGTGCTCGTAGGAGCGACCGTTCGGGACGTATCCATTCAGTGGATCGTGCGCGCTGGTTTGGTCCGTCACGAGGTCCGGGACGATGCCGCGCTTCACGAGCTCGGGGTACACGTCGGCGGCGTTGGCGCACAATGCGACGGAGAGTGCGCGCTTCTCGTTGCGCGCGCGGTCGATGCGGGCGAGGGCGTCGTCGAGGTTGTCCGCGACTTCGTCGAGGTAGCGCGTCTCGAGGCGGCGCTGGATGCGGTGCGGATCGATGTCGATGCCGAGGAACGCGGCGCCGAGCATCGTCGCGGCGAGCGGTTGCGCGCCGCCCATCCCGCCGAGGCCGCCCGAGACGATGAAGCGGCCCGAGAGATCGTCGCTGCCGAAGTGTTGGCGGCCGGCGGCGGCGAACGTCTCGTAGGTGCCTTGCAAGATGCCTTGCGTCCCGATGTAGATCCACGAGCCGGCGGTCATCTGGCCGTACATGATGAGGCCGCGCTTCTCGAGGTCACGGAAGTAGTCCCAGTTGGCCCACTTGCCGACGAGGTTCGAGTTCGCGATCAACACGCGCGGCGCGTCCTCGTGCGAGCGGAAGACGCCGACCGGCTTGCCGGACTGGACGAGCAACGTCTCGTCGCCTTCGAGCGCCTTCAGTGCGTCGAGGATGCGGTGGAAGCTCGGCCAGTCGCGCGCGGCGCGTCCGGTGCCGCCGTAGACGACGAGGTCTTGGGGCCGCTCGGCGACGTCGGGATCCAGATTGTGTTGTATCATCCGGAATGCGGCTTCCTGCACCCACCCTTTGCAGCTGAGGGTCGTTCCTGTCGGCGGATGGATCACGGGCGCGTCGTTCATGGTGCGCATGTCATCGGCGAACGATGAGCGCGTCAAGTGCGTGCAAAAGGACGATTCGCGGACCTCATTCGGCGGGCTCATGAGGGCCATGAAAAGGTTTCGCGTGTGGTCTCGGCGGGCCTGACCGATCCTTTTTCGGCCCCAGAAGGAGGTCTGGCCGAATGGGATCGTCGACGTCGCACTACATCGCGAATGCACTCGCTACCCCGCGCCTCAGCCGCGAGGAGGAGCTGGAGTTGGCGACCTGTTATCGCTCGACCGGATCCAAGCGCGCGGCCGAGCGGCTCGCGCGCGCGCACCTCAAGCAGGTGGTGCATGTCGCGATGCGCTATCGCGGGTACGGCGTGCAGATGTCGGATCTGATCGCGGCCGGGAACCTCGGCCTCGTCCACGCCCTCGAGAAGTTCGAGCCGGAGCGCGGCCTGCGCTTCGCGACGTACGCCGAGCACTGGGTTCGCGCGTACGTCGTCCGCGAGATGTTGCGCGGGCGCAGCATCGTCCGCGTCGGCGGGCGCGCGCTGGAGACCGACACCTTCTTCAAGGTGCGCCGCGACCACGCGCGCTGGGTCGGCCTCGTCGGTGAAGAAGACGCGGTGGAGCGCCTCGCCGACGAGTACGGGATGAGCGAGGAGGAGACCGCCGCGCTCGTCACGCGCGTGAGCACGAGCGACGCTTCGCTCAACGCGACGGGCAGCGACGAGCGCGCCTCGGCCTGGCTCGACCGCATCCCGGACGAGGACGCCACGCAGGACGAGCGCGTCGAGCGCGCCCAACTGCACCACCGCTACGCGCGCCTGATCGCCAAGGTGTCGTCGAAGCTCGGCCCCCGCGAGCGCGACATCCTCGAGCAGCGCCTGCTCGCCGAAGACGGCGAAGAGGCGTCGCTCGCAGAGCTCGGCGAGAAGTACAACCTCTCGCGCGAGCGCATCCGGCAGATCGAGGTAGACGTGAAGAAGAAGCTGAAGGCGCGCCTCGCCGTCCCGTATCGGAAGCTCACGGGCGAGAAGCTCGCGTACGTTCACTAGTGCCGGCGTTACCGCTTCGTGCGACGCGCACTCGCGATCGCACCGCCTCGTAACACCTACCCGCCACGACCCGGCCCGCTCCGCTCCGGCACGGGGGTTGAACTCCCCTGTCCCATGCTCGCCCTCCACGTCCTCCAAGAGGAGCACCGACTCATTCGCACGGCGCTCGCGCGCCTGGAGATCGCGAGTCGCCCGATCGCGTTCGCCGAGGTGGAGCGGGTGCTCGATCTCTTGGAGCGCTTCGCGGATGGCGTCCACCAGCAGAAGGAGGAGGAGGGGCTGTTCCCGCTCGTCGGGGGTGCGCTCCGCGACATGGTGCGTGGCGCGCTGGAGGCGATGACGAAGGAGCACTTCATGGCGCGCGCGTACCTTCGCGCCGCGCGGCGCGCGCTCCCGGACGCGCTCCTCGGGGACGCGGTCGCGACCGAGCTCCTCGCGAACAGCCTCGAGAGTTACATCGCGTTGATGCGCGCGCACCTCGACAAGGAGGACGAGATCCTCTTCCCGTTCGTCGCGCGGTCGATCGGCCCCGAAGACGACGCCGCGTTGTGCGCGCAGTTCGCGACGATCGAATCCGAAGCCGGTCACGAAAGCGACCGAGAAGCGCTCGCTGCGCTCGAGGAGGCGGCCGCGCCCGCGGCGTCGCCTTCGTTCATCGACGCGCGCACGCTGTCCGAGGAGTCTCCACAGAAGTCCACGATCGATCCCGAGGCGTTCCGCGCCGACCCGGGCGCGACGCTCTACGACGACGGCACGCACAGCAACGTGTGGTTGCACGACTTCGGCCGCGGCCTCGCGGTGCAGGCGAACCAGTTCCTCATCGTCCACGACGGGCACGGCGTGGTGCTCGATCCCGGGGGCCCGAAGGTCTACCCGGACGTCTACGCGGAGACGATGCTGCGCCTCGGCGACGGCGGCCTCGACCACATCTTCCTGTCGCACCAGGACCCCGACATCGGGACCTCGCTCAACGCGTGGCTGATGGACACGAAGGCCGACGCCTACGTGTCACGCCTGTGGGTCCGCTTCATCCCTCACTTCGGGATCGATCGGCTCCTCGAGAGTCGCCTCCACCCGATCCCGGACGAGGGCATGACGCTCGAGCTCGGCGGCGCGCCGCTCCGAATCGTGCCCGCCCACTTCCTCCACTCGCCGGGCAACTTCCACGTCTACGACCCGACCTCGAAGGTGCTCTTCTCGGGCGACGTCGGCGCGTCGATGGGGACGACGTACAGCGTGGTGCATGACTTCGACGCGCACGTGGAGCTGATGGTGGGCTTCCACCGGCGCTACATCGCGACGGGCGCGGCGCTGCGCGCGTGGGCGCGCGCGATGCGGCGCCTCGACATCGAGGTGATCGCGCCGCAGCACGGCGCCGTCTTCGCGGGGCGCGAGATGGTGGGGCGTTTCCTCGACTGGTGCGAGGAGCTGCCGTGCGGGATCGACGTGTGGCCGGATCTGTTCCTCGGCTAGCGGCGCGAGCTAGCGAGCTAGGTCTTCTCCGTCGAGATGTCCTTCCCGATCAGCATCGCGCCCAGCATCGACGAGGCACCGTCGTAGAAGCCCGCGCTCCCCTCCCACGTCTTCGGGTTTCGGAACGTGCCGAAGAGCATGTCGACGAACGAGAAGTCCGCGTAGTTGTAAGCGTGGACGCCGCGCTCGTGGTGGAGGCTGTGGTTCTCCGGTCGTTGGACGACGTAGCCGAGCCAGTGCGGCGTGCGGATGTTCGTGTGACCGATCGTAGCGGCCAAGAACGTGATCACGTTCGCGCACCCGGCGGCGACTGGATCCACGCCGATCACGAGGACCGCCGATAGGCTCCCCACCAGCGTGAAGAGCACGACGTCCAGGGGGTGGAAGACGAACGCGCTGAAGATGTCGACGCGTTCGCTGCTGTGGTGGAGCTGGTGAATCCGCCATAGCACCGACCACCGGTGGAGCGCGCGGTGCCACCAGTACACGCCGAGTTGGAGGGCGACGATGCAGGCGATCGTCCCACCGACCAGACCGAGTCCCGTGAGATCGAAGAGTTGAAATCGACCGAGCCAGGCGTCGACGGTCAGCGGGGTCACCGTCGCGATGGCGACGTACGCCACGAAGAAGAGCGCGCCGCCCCGCGGTCGCGGGTCGCGATTCAGGAAGGCGTGGCGCACCGGGGATCGGACTCGGACACGAGGTCGAAGTCCGATCCCGAGCACGCCCGACTTCAGTAGCAGGTGTTCAGGCGCGCAGCCTTCTTGGCGCTGGAGAGCGCTCCGCACCCGACGGCGTTACACGCCTGGACGCGGTACCAGACGTCGCTGCCGACGTTGGAGAAGAAGCTCCGACTCGTCCCGTCGTAGACCTTCAACGCCGAGCTCCACGCGCTCGAAGGCGTGCGCCACAACTTGTAGCGATCCGCCGAGGCGACGCTCGTCCACGTGACGTCGTTGAGGCCGTAGCAGAGCTGCGACTGAACCGAGAGCGTAGGCGTCCCCGGCTTCGTCCCGACCTGCATCGTGCTCGACTGCCGCCACGGGCTGCACCCGTAGTTGTTGCAGGACCGCACGCGGTACATGAAGAGCCCCAACCGATTCGTCGGGACCTCGAGGTTGCGCACCGAAGCGGGCGTCGACGTGTAGTCCGTCCAGGCGCCGCTGTTCTCCCGTCGCTGCACGTCGTAGGACTGCGTGATCGGGCTCGCCGTCCACGTCACGCGCGCCGTACACGTCGAACACGGTGAGACCTGCGCGGGCACCGACACCGACGACGGCGACGGCGGCGGGACCATCGACACCGGCTGCACTTCATACACCGTCGTGTTCGCGCCGACCTCGACGTCGTACGTGCGCCCGGCCTCGTCCTCGAGCGGGCGAATCCGCAGCGTGGCGGGATCGATCGTGTCCCAGCTGGCGTTGAAGCGCGCGGGCAGATCTTTGGACGGCTGCGTGAGTTCGTCGGTCGACCCGTCCGGCCACGTGACGAGATAGGTCATCGCGTCCTTGAAGGGGTGGCAGTAGCGCGGCGAGATGGCGAACGACGTCGACACGCCGATGATCGGCGTGCGGTCGCCGCTGACGACCGGCGAGAACATCGAGTGTTCGTTCGTCCCGAGCGTCCCGTACGTGAACCAGAGGTTCTTGCGAATCGTCACCAGCCCCGCGCGGCCACGGAAGACGTCGTCGTCGTCCTCGAGCGTGTAGATCCGCCAGCCGGGGAACAGGTCTACGCTGAGTGACCAGTCGAGGCCGATCGCGTCCGAGAACCCGGCGAGGTCGTACGTGAAGTAGAGCGAGGCCTCCGCGTTGACGTCTGCGAAGTAGCCATCGACGCGCTCTGAACTTCCATCCGCGTTCGCGTCGCCGAAGTTGCCGATGTACGCGCCGGCGCGCACGGGGAGGCCGGCCTCGATCCCGAAGCCCGCCGACGCGACCTCGCGGTGATAGAGGTAGCCCACGAGCTCGGCCCAGAAGTAGGGCCGGATCTGGATGTTCGCGCTCCCGGACGCGCTCGCACCCACGTCGCCGACCTGCACGCTGTTCCCGTTGATGACGTCCACGTCGGCGTCGGTGCCGCTCGTGCCGGGCGTCTCGTCGCAGCCCCCGAAGTCACACGTGTAGTTGAAGAAGACCGAGCCGCGCAGCGGGATGTCGAGCTGCACCCCGAGCCCGAGGTCGAGCGCGACGTCGAAGCCGAGACCGAAGGGGAGCATCACGCCCGCGTGGACCGGGAGCGGTCCGACGAAGAACGTGCGCGAGAAGTCGAACAGCCGCCCGAACTCCTGGCGCCACTGGTGCTGGAGCGTCGTGCTCGCGTAGGACGAAGAGGCGGTGAGGTTCGAGCCGTCGAAGTTCGCCTCGCCCGCGACGCGGACGTGACGGAACCACGCGACGTACGGGAGACAGAACCGCGTCTTCTTGTACTTGTAACCGAGGAACACCGACGCGTGCCCGGAGAAGTTGACGCTGGCCTGGAGCGCGCGCTGGCTCGTGTTGCTCTGCATCCCGCGGTTCGAGCCGAAGCTCTGGTCGTAGACCTGCCACTCGCGGTCTCGCCAGCCCGTGTCGCAGCCCCACTCGACCGAGACCTCGCCTTCGCCCGGTTCGTCGGGCTCGATGAACGCGGCGTACTCGGACTCCGCGGTGCCGTCCGCGATCGCCTCGGCCACCGCGAGATCGATCATCACGGCTTCCTGGACGCCGGCGGTGGAGATCGCGACGTTGGGATCGATGAAGTCGTCGCGGAGCATGTCCTTGACGGTGGCCGGGAGCGGCGCGTTCTCGAGCCCGGCGGCGCTGTTGACGACGATGATGTCGCGGTCGGTCGCCGCGGCGCCGTAGGCTGCGACGTTCGACGCCGCCGGCTCGACGACGCGTTGCCAACCGATGCCCTGCGCGACGACGACCGAAGCCTGTTGCGCCTCGGCGGGCGACGCCGCGAAGGCGCAGAGCGCGACGATCGCGCTAGTGACGATGATGTTGCGGCCATGCGCCGCGGTGTTTTTCTCTTTGAACATGGCCCTCTGAGTGCAACCCGAGAGCGCCGTGTCCTATCGAAAGTAACTATGGCTGCGATAGCCAACCGCGATGGCCCGACTCGCGCGCGCGTCGGTATCGCTCCGATCGATCGCTACTCGCGCGCGTTCTCGAGCCACGCGCGGATCTCGGCGGTGAGCGCGAGCTCGGGCGCGCCTTCTTCACCGATGAGTCGCGAGGCGGCGCGCTCGGCGTACGTCCGCGCGTCCGCGTGGCGACCCACGATCGAGAGCGCTTCCGCCGCGCGCAGCTCGAGGCTCGCGCGATAGTAGGGCGCCTCGTCGCGCTCCTCGCTCAGCGCGAGGCCTTCGAGGAGGAGCGGTACCGCCTCGGCGCCTCGCCCGAGCTCCACGAGACACTTCGCCGTGCCCCGGATCTGGTCGAGGATACGCGCGTGCTTCGGGTCCGACTCCGCGAGGATCGCGCGCGCGTGTTCGTAGTTCGGGATCGCCGCTTCGCATGCGCCGCTTCGCGCTTGGTTCGACGCGAGGCGTCCCCACGCCGCGCCGGTCCACGGGTGACGGGGCCCTCGAGTGGCCTCGAACGTCTCCACGGCGCGCTCGTGGCGCCGTGACGCCTCCTCGTGGCGCCCCATCATGCTCAGGCTCAGTCCGAGGTTCGAGTCCACGCCCGCGACCTCGTGCGATCGCTCGCCGTGGAGCTGCGCGTAGATCGATCGCGCTTCCTCGAGGCTCTTCACGGACGCCTCGTAGTCGCCCCGCCGGAACATCACGTTGGACAACGCCTGGTACGCGTGGGCCGTCGCAGAGTGTTCTCGTCCGAGTGAGGCGAGGAGGATCTCGATCCCTCGGCGTACGGCGCGCTCCGCTTCCTGCTGTTCGCCCACGAAGTCGAGCGCGCGCGACCGCTGAACGTGGAGGCGCCCGACACGGGAGTGATTTGGTCCCAGCTCGCGCTCCGCGTCGCGTAGCGCGGCGGTCACCACCTCCGCGGCGCGCCGACGAAGTCCGAGTCGTTCGAGGCAGCCCGCGAGCGCCTCCTGGATCTCGATGCGATCGAGGAGGGGGAGCTCGTGGGCTTCGTCCAGGAGGGTGGCCGCGCGTTCGCCGTGCTCACGACAAGCGACGAGGTCTCCCCGGTGCGCGCTCCAACGACTGGTCGCCGCTTCGGCGATCGCTTCGAGCCGAGGTCCGCCCCCGAGACGGGAGCGCAGCGCCTCCAGGCGCACCGATGCATCCGAGTGACCGACCGAGGCTGGATCGAGGCGAACGATCGAGACGGTCGCTTCGAAGCGGAGCCAGTCGTCGGCCGCCGCGTCCGCGAGGAGCATGGCACGCTCGAACGACCCCGCGGCGTCCCGGGTGCGGTCTGCGGCCTCTTGGAAGCGGCCCAACCAGTGCGTCGCGCGCGCGGTCGCCTGGCGATGCACCGCGGGCTCGGTCCGATGCAGCCCCTCCGGGTAGAGCCCCGCCGCGTACAGCGCGGGGAGCGCTTCGAAGTCTTCGCGCACCGACGCCGCGAGCGAGGCGTCGCGTGCGTCGCGCCGCTCCGTCGTACACTCGTGAGGCCCCGGGAGTCGCAGCAGCGCGTCCGAGACGCGATCGGCCGACGCGAGGCGCCCCTCCTCGACGAATCGCAGCAGCGTGCGGAGCGATCGGAGCCAGCGATCGAGACACGCCATGCGGATGTCGAGCAGCTCGTCGGACTGTGCGCCCCGGACGCGCGTTGCTTCGCAGACCTCCGTACGCGCGTCGACCCAACGCGCACTCAATCCGTCGACGGTGCGCCACGCCTCGGACCACGCCGGCCCGTCGCGCTGTTCCGTGAGACGCTGGCGACGCTCGGCGCTCCACACCGTCGCGAGGTCCTTGCCGAGACCCACGCAGACGGAGCGTTCGCTCCACGCGGTCCACGCCCAGCCGCCCGCGAGGAGTACGACCAGGCCGACCGCCGTGAGCACGCGCCGGTCGCGTCGTTCGGTGTCGAGTTCGCGGCGGAGCGCATCGAGGATCGGTTCGAGCGAATCGAAGCGATCGTTCGGATCGACCTCGAGACCTCGCTCCAGCGCCGCGCGGAGTTCGACGGGGAGGGGCTCGCCGCGCAGCCAGTCGCGCGCCGTCGACGAACCCGAGACCCACCCATTCGGCGTCAGCTCGCCCCGTGGCGCGCGGGTCTCCGTCAGCGCCTCTGCGAGGCAGAGGCAGAACGCGAACTGATCCGCGCGAGCATCGACGGTCCGTCCGGCGAACTGCTCGGGCGCCATGAACGCGGGGGTGCCGAGGAGCGTCCCGGTGCGCGTCAGATCGGTGGCGACCAGGCTGCTGCCCGCGAGGGCGGCGAACGCGCCCTCGTCATCGGCGTCGCGCACCCCGCGGGCCAGCCCGAAGTCGGCGACGCGCGCGCGGTCGTCCGAGCCGACGAGGACGTTGGCCGGTTTGAAGTCGCGGTGGACGATGCCTTTGGCGTGCGCGGCGCGGAGGCCTTCGCCCGCCTGGAGGAACGCTCGGAGGATCTGTTGGAACGTCCGGGGGTGGAGCAGCCAGTCTTCGAGGGCCCCACCGTCGACGTACTCCATCGCGATGAAGAGCGAGCCCTCGTGCTCGCCGACGTCGAACACGGAGACGACGTTGGGGTGGGCGAGCAACGCGCTCGCTTGGGCCTCGCGTCTGAGTCGCGTGCGGTGTCGAGCGTCGCGCTCCGGATCGCGGAGCACCTTGATCGCGACCTGCCGCTCGAGCTCGCGGTCGAATGCGCGATAGACGACGCCTGCGC
>JAUHYN010000230.1 GCA_030426505.1 bacterium
TACTTCATCCGCAAGGCGCACAAGCGGAACCACCTGATCCGCTCGCGCCTCGTCATCTCGATCCCCGCCGGCATCACGGACGTCGAGACCAAGGCCGTCCGCGAGGCCGCGCTCTCCGCCGGCGTCCGCGAAGTGCTCCTGATCGAGCAGCCCATGGCGGCCGCCGTCGGCGCCGGGCTCCCCGTCCTGGACGCGCGGGGGAGCATGATCATCGACATCGGCGGCGGCACGACCGACGTCGCGGTGATCTCACTCGGCGGCCTCGTCACCTACCGCACGCTGAAGATCGCCGGCGACCGCATGGACGACGCGATCATCCAGTACGTGCGGCGCCGCTCGAACATCCTGATCGGAGAGCGCACCGCGGAGGCGATCAAGATGAAGATCGGCAACGTCCACCGCGACATCCCTTCCGGCGCGATGGAGCTCAAGGGCCGTGACCTGATCTCCGGCGTGCCGCGCTCCATAAACATCACCGGCGAAGACGTCCGCGAGGGCCTCGCCGACACCGTGCAGGCGATCGTCGAGGCGTGCCGCTCCGTCCTCGAGCGCACGCCGCCCGAGCTGTCCGCGGATCTCGCGGAGCGCGGCCTGGTCCTCGTCGGCGGCGGCGCGGGCCTCGCCGGGCTCGATCTCGTGCTGCGCGAGGAGACCGGCATCCCGGCCATCGTCGCGGAAGATCCGCTGCTCGCCGTGGTGAACGGCGTCGGCATCGTGTTGGAAGACCTCGAGCGCTACCGCGGGCTGCTGTTCTGAGATCCGATGCCTCCGCGGAAGAAGAAGGCGCAGGTCGATCCGTACCAGGTGCTCGCGGACAACGGGCCGCAGCCCGTGTACCTGATCGACGGCGAGGAGCGCGTGCTCGTGGACGAGTTCGTCACCGCGCTCCGTGACGCCTCGGTCCCGCCCCACGCGCGGGACTTCAACTTCGACCAGTTCTCCGGGCGCTCGGTCAGCGTCGCGCGCGTGCTCGACGCGGCGTTGACGTTCCCCGCGTTCTCCGAGCGGCGGCTCGTGGTCTGCCAGCACGCTGACAAGCTCGACTTCGAAGAGGGGCTCGACGCCTTCCTCGCCTACCTGAAGAACCCGAGCCCCACGTCGGTCGTGCTGTTCGTCGCGGAGAAGTTCGACGCGCGCACGAAGATGTACAAGGCCGCGCAGAAGGCGAAGGTCACGGTACGCTTCTCGTCGCCGTCGGCGCGCGAGATGCCGGACGTCGTGCGGGCGCGTGCGCGGTCGATGAAGATCGACGTGGACGCGCGCGCGGTGCGGGCGCTCGTCGACGCGGTCGGCACGGACGTCGGCGCGGCGACGCAGGCGCTCGAGGTGCTGTCGCTCTACGTCGGGGAGCCGGCGCGGAAGATCACCGCGGACGACGTCGAGAACGTGGTCGCGGTCACCAAGGAGGAGAACATCTTCAAGTTGGTGGACGCGATCGGGAGCGGCAACCGGGCCGCCGTGATGGAGGGGCTCCACGGGATCCTCGGGGTCAGCCGCGAGCACCCGCTGCGGACCCTCGCGATGGTGGCGCGTCACTACCGAAACCTCACGAAGGCCCGCGCCGCGCTCGATGCAGGGCTCCCGCGGGGGGAGATCCAGGCCCTGGTCGGAGTCCCCCCGTTCGTGATGGACAACCTGCTGTCGCAGGCGCGGCGCCATGATCTACAGGCCCTCGCGCGAGGCCTCGCGGCGGTGACCGCGACGGACCGCGATCTGAAGGGCGGGGCGCTGGACGGGACGCGGGCCATGGAGCGCCTGGTGTTCCGCCTCATGGCGTCGTGATAGTTTGATTCCTATGCCGAGACCCTGGGCGGTCCCTCTCGCGGCGCTGTTCGCCGCGACGCAGTTCGGATGTCCGTCGAACGACCCCACGTGTGCGCCGAAGGTCGTCGTGACGGACTTCGAGTGCCAGACGGCGCAGGACTGTATCGACGAAGGCTTCTCCAACCTCACGTGTCTCGACGGCCGCTGCCGTCGGGCGTGCGTGGCGGACGCGGATTGCGTCATCAACAAGGAGGAGCTCGACGAGTCGTGTCAAAACGAAGGCGAGCCCCAGCCCCAGACGCCGATCTGCGAGGCTCAAGTCTGCGAGACGGGGTGCCCGTCGACGCCGTGCGGCGCGGGCGAGACCTGCGTGGCCGGCCGCTGCGCCTACGACTACGAGAGCTTCGAGATCCCGGACGGCGAGACCTTCGTGGACCTCCGCTCGCTCGGCTTCGTCGCGGTCGAGGCGGACCCGAACAACCCCCAGAACGCGACCAACCCCCTCACGATGATCGCGCAGCGCGGGGCACCCGGCTGCACGCTCGGCGACGAGCGGTGCGCGGGCGAGCCGGCGCTCGGCAACCGCTTCGTGTGGCTGCGCTACAAGGCCGCGTCGCCGAAGGGCCAGGCGGACACCTCGTACACGTGTAAGGCGTGCGCGTGTTGCCTCGACTGCCTCGCGAACCCGCCCGAGGCGAACGTGACCCTCGCGACGTGCCCCGGCACCGCGGACCGCGTGTGGTCGCTGCCGCAGCCGTTGACGTGCCCGGCGGCGCCGCCCGCGGAGTGCGCGTCGGTCTGTACCGCGTGTGACAGCTGCCCGGCCGCGCCGGCGGACAACATCGGCGATCGTCTCGTGTCGTGCGAGGTCGACGCCGCCAGCAAGGCGTGCGGCGTCTGCCAGACTTGCGACACGTTCGTGGAGACGTGCCGCACCAACACCTGTGGCGCGGCGTGCGCGAACCCCAACTCGTCGGAGTGCAGCACGTGTATCGACGCCATGTGCCTCACCGCCGAGGAGTGCCTCGACTGCATCGCGTGTGGGGAGTCGGCGAACTGCCGCGCGGCGGGCCAGAGCACGGCGGAGTGCGCGGAGCACCGCACGCGCTGCCTCGATCTCGGCGACGACGGCTGCTACCCGACCCCGCGCAACTACGATCGCGCCGAGCTGTACGACCTCGAGCAGGCGTTGACCTCGCGGCCGATCGATCTGTCTCAGGCGTCCGGCGGGGTCGCGCTGCAGTTCGACTACGTGGCGTTCAACGTGGGGCAGACCTTCAAGGTCGCCGAGCAGGGCAAGGACCCGACCACGTGGGCCACGGCGCCGCAGGAGGTCGCGGTGCAGGTCTGCGGGAGCGGCTGCGACGACGACGCGAACTGGATCGATGCGGTCGGCCCCGACGGCAACCGCTTCATCTTCCCGCCCCCCGCGCGGCGCGACAACGGGCTCACGCTCGGATCGCAGAGCGCGCTCGACTGGCGCGCGGGGCGCGTGGTCATCGAGTTCGGGGGCGCTGGGCTCGACGGCGTGACGCGGAGCTCAACGTTCCGGTATCGCTTCCTCCCCGCGCTGTCGGATGGCGCGAGCGTCGGCATCGACGAGATCTACGTGAGGCCGATCCAATGAAGCGAGTCGCGATCGTAGGGCTCTTCGTGCTGGCGGCGTGCGGCGACAGCACGCGCACCGTCGATGTCTCGCTCACCACTTCGGCCGTCGCGGTCGTGAACCCGTACGAGTCGGCGAACCTCGACTCGGTGCGCATCGTCGTGGACGGCGAGGGCACCGGCGACGACGTCATCCGCGACCTGGATCTGACGGAGCGCAACGCGCGCTTCGAGGGGCTCCCGACCGAGGTCAGCTTCGACGTGCGCGCCTTCGGCTACGACGCGGTCGGCAACGTGATCGCCTACGGCGAGAAGCTCCGCGTGGAGGGCGACGGCGACCTCTCCGTCTCCTTCCCGCTGCACAGGAACCTCGCGTACCTCACCCACTACGCGAACGGCGAGGAGCGGAACGACGGCGTCCCGGCGCCCGAGAGCGTGCTGTACCTGGTCGACGTCGTGACCCGCTCGTACGTCGCGAAGGTCTCGCTCCCCGCCGGCGCCTCCGCGCGCGGGATCTCGGCGCGCGGCGGGAGCCACATGCTCATCACGTACGAGGTCGGGACGACCGGCTTCCTCGGCGTGCTGAGCCTGAACGATCACTCGCTCACCTCCATCCAACTCGAAGCCGCGCAGGACCTCGCGCTCGCGGTCGAGGACAGCCCGATCGCCGTCATCGGCGGCGGCAATCGCATCGCGTTCGCGAACGTGGAGACCGGCGAGGCGCTCCCGCGCTTCCCGCAGGAGGTCGGCGGGCGCTTCCTCGACGGCGCGATGGCGGCGGACGGCAAGAACGCGGTGTTCGTGATCGACCAGGAGCCGGGGACGATCTTCGTCGACGTCGATGACCGCGGCGTCACCGCGCGCAACGTCGTGGCGTCGCCGGGCGGCGTGGGCCTGCGCAGCGGCGGCGACACCGTGTACTTCACGTCCGGTGGCTCGAACAAGGTGACCGCGGTCGAGCTCGCGAACGGCAACGCGATTCCGTACGAGGGCGAAGGGGCCACCGCCGGGAACGCCGCGTACGCGGACGGCCTGTCGTCGGTGATCGCGGTGCGCGAGACGGCGGGGCTCCTCGATCAGGTCGTCGCGCTGTTTCTCTATCGCGAGATCGACAACTCGCCGCGCGTACAGTCGAACGTCCTCGGCGACACGCTCGAGAACCCACTCAGCGCGGTCGTCGACGGGAGCGGGACGAGCGTGATGATCCCCGCCCGCGGCGGTGAAGACTCGCCGCCGGGCCTCACGGTCGTCGTCGGCCGCTCCATCACGGACGACATCGGCCTCAGCACCTCGCTGTACCCGACCGACCCGGAAGACACGTACACGGAGGAGGAGAGCCAGGTCGTCCTCCGTCGCCGCTATCAGCCGCGCTCCGCCGCGATCATCTACGGCCGCTGAGCGTGAACGATCTGAGGACGGGCGCCGACGAGGTCGCGTCGGCGCTTCGTGAAGCGGGCTACGAGGCGTACTTCGCGGGCGGGTGCGTCCGCGACTGGATCCTCGGCGTCACCCCCAAGGACTACGACATCGTCACGAACGCGACGCCCAAGCAGGTGTCGAAGCTGTTCCGACGCACGGTGCAGGTCGGCGCCGCGTTCGGCGTGGTGAAGGTGCTGTGGCCGAAGGACCGCGAGTACGAGGTCGCGACCTACCGCGAGGACGGCGACTACTCGGACGGGCGCCGGCCCGACGCCGTCTCGTACTCGCAGTCGAAGGTCGAGGACGTGAAGCGGCGCGACTTCACGATCAATGGGCTCCTGATGGACCCGCGGAGCGACGCGATCCTCGACTACGTCGGGGGTCGGGACGACCTCGCGGCGCGGCGCGTGCGGGCGGTCGGGGATCCGGCGCTGCGCTTCGCGGAGGACCGGCTACGGATGCTGCGCGCGGTGCGGTTCGCGGTGCGGCTCGGGTTCGAGATCGAGGACGCGACGCTCGCGGCGATCCGCGCCAACGCGGAACACATCGCGGCGGTCAGCGCGGAGCGCATCAACGCGGAGCTCACGGGCATCTTCCGCTCCGACAGGCCGGGCGCGGGTGTGCGTATGCTCGCCTCGACCGGGCTACTCCCGCACGTGCTGCCGTTCGTGCGGGACGCGGAGGCGACGGGGGCGGCGTTCGATCAGTTCGGCGCCGCGCGCCTCCCGCTCGACGAGGCCGCGCAGGACGTCGTCGCGTGGGCGCTCGCCGTACGGGACTCCGCGGCGATCGAGGACGACCTGCGGGCGCTGAAGCTGTCGCGGGGTCAGATCCGCGGCGCGATGGCGTTGAGCGCACAAGCGTCGACGCTCGCGGCGGCGTCGAGCGCTTCGGTCGCCGAGGTGATGCGCATCGCGGCCGACGAGGACGTGGCGCGGCTGCGCGCGTACCTCGACAGCGCCGGTGAGACCGAGGCGCTTGAGCGGCTCGAGGAGGCGGTGGACGCGCTCATCGCGTCGCCGCTCCCGCCGCGCCCGATGCTGACCGGCCAGGACCTGAAGGCGTTGGGCATGAAGCCCGGGCCGCACTTCAAGGATCTGTTGAAGGCCGTGGACGACGCGGTGCTCGAGCGGCGCGTGACGGACCGCGAAGGGGCGTTGGCGATGGTGGGACGAACGTGAACCTGAACGACCTCTTGGAAGAGATCCGCGCGATGTACGTCGACGCGTTGGAGCAGGCCATCGCCGACGTGCGGGCTTCGGGCGCCGACGTGTTGGTCGAGCCCGCGCTCCGCGACGCGTCCGGCGCGTACGCGGGCGAGGGCCCGCACGAGTTAGGCCTCCGCTACGACTACGTCGTGCGCGAAGGCGACGACTACACGAAGGGCATGGTCGACTCCGAGCAGATGATCGGCTTCGACCCGGGCGAGCTCGAGTACGAGGCGCTCACCGTCGAGATCGAGCCGTTCATGTGGGACGCAATGCAGGTCGCGATCGAGCCCGCGGACGCGAAGGTCGCCCCGCTCGTCGCGTGGTTTCGTCGCTGGTTCGATCACGACGAGTCGGGCGAGGGCCCCTTCGGGGTGGCGCACTTCATGTCGGACCCCATCGTCGAGGACGGCCGCCTGACGATGGAGATCGATCTCGGCTCGGCGTCCGTTGACGCGTTCGAGACGCTGCTCGACGCCTGCGTGGAGGCGGGCGCGGAGCGGGTGTGGTTGGGGAGCGAGGTCGAGGAAGAGGACTGACGCGCCGTCAGAACACCTCCGCGCCGACCGACCACCCGATCCACGACTTCACGCGCTCGCCGTGGCTCCACGCGTAGCTCGGGGCGAGGCGCGCTTCCGGGTCGATGGCGTCGGTGTCGACCAGGACGTGGTAGGCGGGGCCGCCGAAGAGCGTGAGCCACTCGGTGGCGCGCCAGCCGATCGTGACGCGCGTGCTGATGATCTGGTCCGGGAGGTCGTCGGCGTTGCGGACCGCGTAGGTCGGGGCGAAGACTGAGTCGATGTCGACGCGCAGGTCTTCCGAGACGGGGACCGTGACGCCGAAGCCGCCGCCGTAGGACCACGCTTCGCTGCGGTGAGGCATGCTGGTGCCGACCGTGAAGATCGTGTAGATGTGCCGCGTGCCGAGCTTGAGGCCCGCGGACGCGAGGCCGACGTCGCTCGACCACACCGCGGGGCGGAGGATGCCGCCCTTCAACGAGAAGCTGAGGAGGCCGAAGCTCTCGCCTTCGTTCTCGTCGGAGACGTTGAGGAGGCCGAGCTGGAAGCCGTCGCTCTTCGACGCGACGTTGACCAGGCCGAGTTGGAACCCGCGCGCGTTCGACGCGACGTTCAATAGGCCGAGCTGCATCCCCACGAACGTCCCCGCGAAGTTCGCGTTGCCGAGCTGCGCGCCGTACCCGTCCGACACCACGTTGATGCCGGACGTGGCCTGCACGCCGACCAACTCGTCGGCGACGTTCACGCCGGCCGTGAGCTGCGCGCCGGTCATGCGACGCGCCCAGTTCACGCCGACCGAGAGCTGCGCGCCGCGCGCGGCGCCATCGACCCAGGTCACGCCCGTCGCGAGTTGGGCGCCGGTCATGCGCTCGCTCGTCGACGCCGCGGCGAGGGCGAGCGCGACGCCGGTGAGGCGGTAGCTGTGCGTCCACCCGAGGCTCAGAGCGGCGTGGTTCTCCACGCGTCGGTTCGCGTTGAGGGAGAGCACCGGGAGCACGCCGAAGTCGAAGTACACCGTGTCGTCGGGCTCGTGGTCGCCGCGCAGGTAGGTCTCTTCGCCTTCGATCGTCTCGAGGCGGGTCGGGTCGAGGTCCACCGCGCGGCCCTCGGCGAGATCGACCGAGCCGCGCCGGAACGAGCGCTTGGATTCGAACGTCACCTCGTAGCGGCCCGGCGCGAGGCCGAGCTCCACCCGACGGCCGGCGGGCTTCTCGAGCTCGGCGACGAGGCGCTCGCGACCGTCGCGGACGAAGACGCGGCCTGCGAGGGCCTCGGGGAGGCCGAGCGTCGCACTCGTCGCCTTGATGTCGGTCATGACGAGGTCGCCGCTGCCGACGAGCTGGATGTCGTACGCGGCGTGTTGTGCGCCGGCGAGGGTCTTCTCGGTGCGGCGCAGCGTCTCGTGGAACGCGAATGCGTAGGCTTCGTTGAGCGTGACGCGGCCGTCGGTCGTGACGTCGGCCGCGCCGCGCAGGCCGCTCACGAGGTAGTGCGTGAAGAACGAGCCGCCGATGCGGTCGGACTCCTGCGCGGCCTCGTCCTCGGAGCTCGACGTGAGCACCGCGTAGCCCTTCACCTGTGACGACCGGTCGACGAGGAACGGCGGGCGGTGTTTGCCGCCCTTCTTGCGGGTGATCGCGCCGGACGCGCACGAGTCGAGGATCGCGATGCGGACGTCGGCGGAGAGCATGTCGAGGCGGGCTTTGAGATCGTCGTACGTGACGAGGTCGTCGCCGAGGAGCAGCCCCACGTCGTCGCTGTGGCCGGAGTAGTAGAAGATCAGCTCGAGGCGCGCGGCGTCCTGTTCGCGGGCGGCGACGAGGCGCTCTTCGAGGCGATCGAAGCTCGCGAGGAGCTCGGCGCGGGTGGGTTCCACGACGAGCACGCGGTCGGCCGGGGCCACGCCGCCGAGCTCTTCGAGGACACCCGCGAGCGCCCGCGCGTCGGTGACGGCGTAGCGCAGGCGAGGGCGCGCGTCGCCGCCGTCGTTTGCCGCCGCGACGAACGCGAAGCGACGCACGACGACCTGGTCCGAAGTGGCCGCGGGCAGCGCCGCGGCGAGGAGGAGGAGGGCGGTCGCGTTCATGGGGTCGCCTTCTCGAGTCGAAGGGTGTCGGTGCGGCAGTCGTCGTCGACTTCGAGGGTGCCGGTCTCGGCCGGGGTGAGTGCTTCGGCCGCGCGCAAGACATCTTGCACGTCGAAGCGAGCGTCGCAGGTGACGAGGAAGAAGCGCTCGAAGCGCGGGGCGTCGTCGAGCTCGTAGGAGACGGGCAGGCTGTCACCGTCGGGTTCGATCGTGGGGGACGGGGTCGATGCGTCGCGCGGCCAGTGCAGCGTGACGGTGTCGCGTCCGTCGATCGAGAACACCGCGCCGTAGCCGGCGCCGCCCGCGGAGTAGCCGACCTGGAGGAGGGCGCCCGCGCCGAGGACATCGCCTTCGCGGACGGGGCGAACGCCCTGGGCCGTCTTCTCGTGGACGACGAGGTGCGCGTCGCCCTTCGTGCGCTCGGTGGGGGCGTCGGGTCGCGCGACCACGACGACGACCGCGGCGGCCGCGGCGAGCACCGAGACCACGGGCCAGACGCCCGACCGGCGGCGGGGTGCTTCGGCGGCGAGGCGCCGCTCGACTTCGGTCTTCACGCCGGCCGGGGGGTAGTGCGCGAGGATCGCTTCGTTCGAGGCGCGGAGCGCTTCGAGGCGCTCGCGCTCGCCCTCGGTGAGATCGTCCGCCGGCAGCTCGCCGAGCGCGATGCGTTCGAGGTCGCGATCGGAGCGGCTCACGGGCGGCCCTCCTCGAGCGCCTTCGCACTCGCGCGGAGTCCGCGGAGGCGCTTGCGCACGCCGGACACGGACATGCCGACCTCCCGCGCGACCTCTTCGTGGGTCATGCCGTCGACGAGGTGCATGACGGCGATGGTCGCGGTCGACGCCTTCTCTCTTGCGAAGAGCCGGCCGAGGAGCTGCGCCGCGGAGGTGCGCGCGGCCGGATCGTCGAGCGCCGCCAGCTCTTCGAGGAGGGCCTGATCGGGATCTTCCGGTCGGCGCTTCCGGGTTCGGATCCGGTTGAGGCTGACGTTGGTCGCCATCCGGAACATCAGGGACGACGGGGCGGCGTCGTCGAGCCGGTCTCGGTTTCTCAGGAGTTGAACGAATACATCGTGCATGGCGT
>JAUHYN010000231.1 GCA_030426505.1 bacterium
CGCGGTGGTCATCGATGACGACCTGATCGAGCAGACCCTCGAGGCTCGGCGCCGGATCCGAGCGCTCACTGCCCGTGGCGTGATGCCGCCGCCGTCGCAGGGCGCGATGACGCAGGAGGAGATCAACACGATCGTCGCGTGGTCCGCGAACAACGCCCCGATGGGCTCGCCGGTCGCGCAGTTCACTTGGTACGAGGACGTCGAGCCGGTCGTGCGCGAGGCTTGCCAGTTCTGCCACGCTGCCGTGCCGCAGTTCTCCGCGCCGATGCCGCTCGTCACCTACGAGGACGTCACCGCGCTCAACGGCGCGAACCAGCCGTACTACGAGGCGATGGCGTTCCGCATCCAGGCGCCGTCCGGGCGCATGCCGCCCGCGACGCACAACCGCCAACTCACCGCCGAGGAGATCTCGATGATCACCGCGTGGTCCGAAGCGGGCGCTCCGATGGGCACCGAGCCCCAAACCCCGCGCGACGGCGGCGTGCGCGACGGCGGCCCGCCGGACTCGGGCCCCGGCGTCCCGTGGCGCACCGGACCGGGCTCGCCCGAGACCGGCGTCGACTACCTCGAGTGGGCCGACGCGTGGGCGCACAACGCGAACCGCACCAACGAGCCGTATGACGTCCCGCTCGGCGAGACGCTCTACGAGTGCTGGTCGTTCCTGATCCCCACGAGCACCACGGTCGAGACGCGCTACATCACGCACGTCGAACCGATCATCGACACGACCAGCAACACGCACCACATGATGATCGTCATCGACGACTCGCTCGCGAACACCAGCCCCAACACCGTCGGGCCCTTCGCGTGCGACGGCTTCCCGTACGAAGCCAGCAACAACGGGACGTACGCCGAGTACGTCGACGGTTGGTTCCCGGGCCGCGGCCTCACCGCGATGCCGGACGGCATCGGCTTCCCCGTGCGCAACGGCTACCGGCTGATCCTCCAGGTTCACTACGATCGGATCGAAGGCCCGCTCGAGGACATGAGCGGCATTCGCGTGATGGTCGACAGCCGGCAGGAGTACATCTCCGCGTCGACGCTCTGGAGCGGCGTCATCTGGGGCAACGCGCTCTTCGGCCAGGACACGCGCGAAGGCTCCTGCACGCTCACGCAGGACGTGACGATCTTCCGCTCCGTCCCGCACATGCACCAGTACGGCACGCGCATCGTCGGCGACGTCCAGCGCGGTGGTACGGGGGACTTCGAAGTGCTCGCCGAGATCCCCGCGTGGAACTTCCTCGACCAACCGATCGTCGAGGTCCCGCCCGAGCGACAACAGCTCCGCGCCGGCGACGTCCTCCGCACGCGCTGTTGGTGGGACACCGGCAACCTGATGGTGAACCAGGGCGACGCCTCGGACGACGAGATGTGTTTCTCGATCTTCTTCGCGTACCCGCCGCACCCGGACACCGGCCCGGGCGGCTTCTGCGTTCAGTAGCCAGAGGCGGCCGCGAGGACCCGCGGGGGTTTCTGGTCACGTCTCGAGGTCCCACGCCCAGCCGACCGTCAACGCGACGCGCGCGCGCGGGCCGTCGTACGCGTCGCCGGTCGACGCCCGCACGAACCGCGGGCGCGCGATCGACACCGGCACCATCACTGCGAACGTCAGCGGGCCGCGCCCGACCGCGAGGTGCGGGAGGACGTCGAAGAGCGCGAGCGACTGAGAGGACGCCGCGTCGAAGCCGCGCCCGCGCCCGACGTGGACTCCGCCGACGAAGCGGAGCGAAGGCATCAACGACCAAGCGCGGAGCTGGATCCGATAGCCGGGACCCAGCCCCGCGAACACCGACACGACGTCCAACCGACCGTCGCCCACGGCGACATCGAACACCGACGACACGCCGACGCCCGCCACGATCCGAGGCCCCGTCGCGCGCCCCGCCGCGAGCGTCGCGAGCGCGGTCGCGCCGAAACCGTTCGCGTCGAGGCCCGCGCTCGCGCCGCCCTCCGCGAACAGCGTCGCGCCCACCGGGACGACCACCGGCGGCGGTGGAGGCGGCGGCGGTTCGGGTCGCACCACCGACAACTTCCGTTCTCGCCGAAACGACGCCCAGTCGCGGTGCGGTAGCGCGGTCACGTAGCGCTCCGCGATGCTCGCGACGAGGCGCGGCAACAGCGGGCAGTCGCCGGTGACCAACTCGAGCGTGCGGACGGTCGTGCTCGTGCCCGCGGTGTCGAGCTCGATGCGCGCGTCGAGGCCGTCGTCGTTCGGGTCCGCGCGCAGCTCGATGTGGACGTGGAGCGGGATCTCGAGCGGGACCTTCGGATCGATCGCGTCGAACAGCGCGACGGTGGTCGTGCAGGTCGTCTCGTCGACGAGCGCGACGTCGACCTCGGCCGCGAGCGCGAGCACCAACGCGACCGGAATCATGCCCAGCGCCGCCTCCGCTTGTAGCGTTGGTAGCCCTTCTTCGACTCCGTCTGTTTCGCGCCGAGGTAGAACTCCTGCACGTCGTCGTCCGCGAGGAGGGTGGCGGTGTCCGCGGCGAGGACCACGCGCCCGCTCTCGAGGATGTAGCCGTACGAGGCGAGCTCGAGCGCGCGCTTCGCGTTCTGCTCGACCAACAGCAGCGCGATGCCGCGCTCGGCGAGCTGCGCGAGGATCGTGAAGATCTCCTTCGCGACGATCGGCGCGAGCCCGAGCGAGGGCTCGTCGAGCAGCAACACCTTCGGCGCGCTCATCAACGCGCGCCCGATCGCGAGCATTTGTTGCTCGCCTCCACTCAGTGTACCGGCCCGCTGGGCGATGCGCTCCTCGAGGCGCGGGAAGTGCTCGAACACGCGCGCGAGGTTTGCGTCGGTGTCGCGGCGCGGCGCGGTCCACCCGCCCATCAACAGGTTCTCGCGCACGGTGAGGTCCGCGAACACCTCTCGCCCCTCGGGGACGCACGCGAGCCCGCGCCCCACCCGTTCGCTGGTGTCGAGGCGGTCGATCCGCGCGCCCTCGAGGAGGATCTCGCCGCGCTCCGGTTGGTCGTCGATCATCCCCATCAGGGTCCGGATCAGCGTGGTCTTGCCCGCGCCGTTCGGACCGAGCACCGCGACGATCTGGCCGGGCTCGAGCTGAATGCTCACGCCGCGCAGCACCTGGACGTACCGGTTGTAGAACACCTCGAGGCGCTCGGCGGACAGCAGGCTCACGCTTCGTCCCCCACGTACGCGCGGACGACGGCGACGTCGGTCGTGACGTCCTCGGGCGCCCCGTCCGCGATCTTCTTGCCGTGGTCGAGCACGATCACGCGCTCGCTGATGTCGCGGACCATCGCGAGATCGTGCTCGACGAGGAGCACGGTGATCGAGAGATCTCGCGCCAGGTCGCGCACGACGAAGACCATCTCTTCCTTCTCCTCGGACGTCATCCCCGCGGAGGGCTCGTCGAGCAGCAGCAGCCGTGGCTCGAGCGCGAGCGCGCGCGCGAGCTCGACCTTCTTCTTCACGCCGTACGGCAAGTGCATCACATGGACGTCGCGCGCGAACTGCAGATCGAGGCGATCGAGGAGCTCCTCCACCTTGCGCCGCGCGGCGACCTCCTCGCGCACGACGGCGCGCCCGAACGCCATCGCGGCGAGCGGCCCGGTCCGCATGTGGAGGTGGCGGCCCGCGAGGATGTTGTCGAGCGCGGTCATCGCGTCGAACAGCTCGATGTTCTGGAACGTGCGCGCCACGCCGAGCCGCGCCACGCGGTGCGGCTTCTCCTTCGTCACGTCCTCGCCGCCGAAGCGGATCGTCCCCCGGTCTGCGCGATAGATCCCGGTGACGCAGTTGAAGAGCGTGCTCTTGCCGGCGCCGTTCGGCCCGATGAGCGCCACGATCTGGCGCTCTTCGATCGCCATCGAGACGTCGGCGAGCGCCTGCACGCCGCCGAACGCGATCGACAGATCCTGGATCTCGAGGAGCGCCATACTCAGACCTTCGTCACCGTGCGCCTCCCGAGGAGGCCCTCGGGCCGGAGCGCGAGCACCGCGATGATGATCAGGAACGCGATCGACGCCTGGAACTCCGTCGAGATGTACGCGCCCGCGAGCGTCTCGATCACGCCGAGGAGCCAGCCGCCGAGGATCGCGCCCGGGATCGAGGCGAGGCCGCCGAGCACCGCCGCCGCGAAGGCCTTGAGGAGCGGCGCGAACATCATCGATGGATCGAGGAACACCTTGGGCACCAGGAGCAGCCCCGCGACCGCCGCGAGGACGGAAGCGATGCCCCACGTGACGGCGTGAAGGCGGCGCACGCGGACGCCCATCAACTCCGCGGCGACCTCGTTGTCGAACACCGCGCGCATCGCGATCCCCACGCGCGTGAAGCGGAAGAACAACGCGAGCAGCAACACCAACGCGCAGGTCACCACGTTGATCCAGGCGTTGTGCTCGGAGAGGAAGACACCCTCCGCGACCGTGACGATCCCGGGTTCGGAGAAGTAGTGGTTGAAGTCCTTGGTGTCGGAGCCCCACGTCGCGCCGGCGAGGCCCTCCACGACCATGAACAACGCGATCGTCATCATGACGACGGCGTGCGAGCCGCCTTCGCGCGCGCGGTCGAGGAGGAGGCGGAACGTCCCGGCGCCGAGCACGAACGCGACGGCGGCGGCGCCGAGGAAGGCGGGGACGAGGCCGAGCCCCTGTTGGTGGAGCTCGAACGCGACGAAGGTCGCGAGCATCGCGAACGAGCCGTGCGCGAAGTGGAGTACGCCCGAGCTGCGGTAGATCAGCACCAGGCCGATCGCGATCAGCGCGTACACGCTGCCGGCGGAGAGCCCGTTGAGGACGTTCTGGAGGAAGAGGTCCATCAGAACGGCCACGCCTTGAAGTAGGTCTTGATGCGGAGCCAGCGCCCGCGGAGGCCCATCGGTTCGAAGAGGATGACGAGGATCAGGATCGTCCCGATCGCGACGGCTTGGTAGTCGCGGAACGCGGTGAGGGTGTGGTTGAGCGTGACGAGGAGCGTCGCGCCGAGGACCGAGCCGAGGATCGACGCGAGGCCGCCGACCATGATCATGACGAGCAGCTCGATCGAGTCGAGGAGCGTGAAGTTGCTCGGGTTGATCGAGTCGGAGAGGTGGACGAGGAGGGCGCCCGCGAGACCGGTGATCGCGGCGCTGATCGCGAACGCCATCGTCTTGTAGATCACGAGGTCCACGCCCATCGCTTCTGCCGCGGTCTCGTTGTCGCGGATCGCCACGAAGGCGCGGCCGATCCTCGATCGCGTGAGGTTGTACGTCGCGACGATCACCAGCGCGGCGATCGCGATGCACAACAGCGCGTACACCCGCGGCGACAGCTCGACGAAGATCTCCGGCGCCGGGACGGGCAGCCCCATGCGCCCGCCGGTGAGCGCCTCCCAGCGACCGAGGAGCTGGTCGACCGCGACCTGGAACCCGAGCGTGGAGATCGCGAGGTAAGGCCCTTCGAGGCGGAGCGAAGGGATGCCGACGAGGAAGCCGAAGGCGCCGGCGACGATCGCGCCGACCAAGACACCGACCAGGAGCGGGGCGCCCTTCGTGTACAGGATCGTATGGGTGTAGGCGCCGATCGCGAGGAAGGCGGCGTGGCCGAGCGAGATCTGTCCGGCGTAACCCATCAACAGGTTGAGGCCGATCGCGGCGATGACGTAGAGGGCGACCCGCGTGGTCACGTACACCGCGTAGTCCGGGGCCAAAGCCGCGACGAACACGACGAGGCCGACGAGACCGAACGCGGCGAGCGCCATCCAACGCCGGTCTTCGAACAGCGAGAGATCCTCAGCGTAGTCGCGTACGAGGTCCGGGCGCCGCATGGGCGCAGGGGTCATGCCTCGGACGCGACGTGCGCGTCAAAGGTTGGCAGGATGGGGCCCGCGTGGCCGCCAAGAAGGGCAAGCGGGCGAAGAAGGGTCGCTCGAAGGGTTCGAAGGGGCTGTGGGTCTTCCGGATCGCGGGGATCCTGCTCGCGCTGTTCGTGGCGTTCGTCCTGTTCACGCTCGTCACGTGGCCGGATGTGGACTCCGTGGCGAGCGGGCCGATCCGCACGTCGGCGTTCATCGCGTCGACGCCGGGCGCGAAGCAGCGGTGGCTCCCGTACGAGATGATCGACGACGACATGAAGGTCGCCGTCGTCGCCGCCGAAGACACGACGTTCTACAAACACGCGGGCTTCGACACGCACGAGATCGGCGAGGCCATCAAGGACGCGATCTTCGGCGGTGACGATCTCCGCGGGGCCTCCACGATCTCGCAGCAGGTCGCGAAGAACCTGTGGCTGTCGCCGAAGCGATCGTTCGGGCGGAAGCTGAAGGAAGCCGTGCTCACCTGGCAGCTCGAGCGCGCGCTGCCGAAGCGGCGCATCCTCGAGATCTACCTGAACGTCGCGGAGTTCGGGCCGAGCGTGTACGGCGTGGAGGCGGCGGCGCAGAAGTACTACGGGCACTCGGCCGCGAGCCTGTCGGTCAACGAGGCGGCGCGGCTCGCGGCGGGGCTCCCGCGCGGGGCGTGGCACCCGGGGCAGAGCAGCGCGTCGTACCTCGAGTCGGTCGCGCGCCTCGAGAAGCGGATGAAGCGGCTCGCCTGGCTGTACGATCTGATCTGATCCGCCGAATCCGGCGGAACCTCGGAGCCGGCGGCGGTGTCCGAACCCACGATGAAGTCGTGGTGGGGCGTGGCCGCGTTGGCCCTGGGGATCATCGCAGCGTTCTTCGTGATGCGGGACGCCGACGGCGAGGCGACGCCGCCCGCGGAGCGCGCCGTCGAAGCACCCGAGGAGGCGCGTCGCGTCGCGGCCGCGCCGGCGCAGGACGCCGCCGAGGCCGCAGCCCCGAAGACCCCGCCCGCCGCCGCGCCGGCTCCGGAGCGGACGGTCGCGCCGAGCCCGGAGGCGGCGCCCGCTCCGACGAAGGCGCGCACCAGCCTGGTGGATCGCGCCTGGAACGAGCGCGCCTCGCAGGAGGCCTTCGGCGGCGAGGCGTTCGCGGAGTCGGTGAAGTACCCGCTCACGAAGGACGGCATCCAGTCGGCGGTGCGCGCGAAGAAGGCCGAGCTACAGTCCTGCTACGAGTCCTGGCAGAAGGTCCAACCGGACCTCGCTGGGCGGCTCGTGACGCGATTCGAGATCACGAAGGACGAGGAGAGCGACGAGCCGGTGGCCCGTATCCGAGAGGTCACGTTGGCCGAGTCCGAGCTCGACAACGTCTTCATGGAAGGGTGTGTCCGGCAGGTGATGGAGGAGCTGCGGTTCGATCCGCCCGAGAGCGGCAAGCTCGTGGTCAACTACCCGCTGACGTTCTCGACCAACGAAGACGCCGCGGAGCGTTGAAGTCGCGGCCGGCCCGGGTGAAACTCCCCGGTATGGCCCGGCTCGCTCACGGCGCTCTCTTCGCCTCTGCCACGATCTTGTTCTTCGCCTGCTCCGGCGGAGACGACAACGGCGACGACGACATCAACCTCCCGTACGACGGCGGGATGGTCGGTCGCGACGGCGGTGAGGACACCACCGGCCGCGACGGCGGGTTCCGCGACGCCGGCCCCGCCGACTGCGCGTCCAACCCGAACGGCTGCGTCGAGAACCAACTCCGCGGTCCCGAGTGTCAGTGCCTCGCGATGTGCGAGGGCGGCTTCGAGTGGAACCAGGTCACGCAGATGTGCGATCCGCTCCCGGAGGGCGAGTGCGCCGTCGACAGCGACTGCCTCGCGCAGGAGGCGTGCATCGACGTCCCGGCCAACGGCGGCCTCACCGCGTGCGCCGGCCAAGCGACGTGCCGCTGCCTCCCGACCTGCGATCCGTGGGTGCGCTTCCAGCAGTCCGACTGCCCGCCGCAGGTCGACTTCGGCGCGGGCGCGGTCGACGTCGCGTGTACTTGGGTCGGCGCGTCGGCGACGTTGCCCGAGGCGCTGTGCCTCCCCGAGAACATGATGCGCGGCGGTTACGGCGACGTCTGCATGGTCACCACCGACGCGCAGGGCAACCGCACCTCCGACAGCTGCGATCGCAACCGCAACTACGTCTGCCTCACCGACGGCCGCGGCGGCGTGATGAACCAGGGCGTCTGCACGCGCTTCTGCGACGAGGCGCAGGACCCGGACCTCTGCGAGACGAAGGGCGAAGAGATGTGCGTGGGCCGCGGGTTCGCGGACGTGGACCCGACGATCGGCTTCTGCCAGAACCCGCCCGCCGCGGACATCGCGACCACCTGCACTTCGAGCATCACGTGTTCGGGCGGAATCTGTTCGCAGATCCTCGGCGGCTCCTGCACGCAACCGTGCGGCGGGTTCGACCAGTGCGACGTCGGCGACTTCTGCATCTCGTTCAACGGCGTGACGCCGCCCGAGCAGGATCGGATGTGCGTGAAGGGTTGCGCGACGGCGGACGCCGCGGGCGACACCGAGTGCCGGATGCCGGGCCACCCCACGCTCGTGTGTCGTGACGTGTTCGCGGTCGGCATCAACCTCTGCCTGCCGCCGTGTACGCAGGTCCCGTGCGTCGCGGCGAACACCACGTGCGACCCCGTCTCGGGTCGCTGCATGTGACCGAACCATCGACGCTGGTCGAGGCCTTCTTCGCGCGCGCAGCGTCCGACGCAGAGCGCGTCGCGTTGCGCCGCAAACACCTGGGCCTCTGGGAGGAGTACACGTTCGCGGACTATCGCGAGCGCGTCGAGGCGGTGAGCGCGGCGTTGGTCGAGCTGGGCGTGGGCGCGGGCGAGCGGGTCGGCTTGATCGCGGAGAACCGGCCCGAGTGGTTGTACACGGACCTCGGGATCATCGCGGCCGGCGCGGTGACGTGTGCGATCTACACGACGAGCTCGGTCGAACAGATCACGTACATCCTGTCGCACTGCGGCGCGAAGGTCGTGGTCGTCGAGAACGAGGAGCAGCTCGACAAGATGTTGCTCGTGCGGGAGCGCCACCCGATCGAGCACATCGTGGTGATCGACGAGAAGGGCCTGTCGACCTTCTCGGACGCGGGCGTGGGTTCGTTCGACGCGCTGCTCGAGTTGGGCCGCGCGCACGGGCACGCCTCCGAGCTCGCGGCGCGGCGCTCGGCGCTGCGTTCTGATGACCTCGCGATCCTCGTCTACACGTCGGGTACGACCGGGCCGCCGAAGGGCGTGATGCTCTCGCACGCGAACCTGGTTTGGGCGTGTCGCGCGCTCGCGGCGGCGGCGGAGGCGCACGCGGACGACGAGTTCCTGTCGTTCCTCCCGCTCTGTCACATCGCGGAGCGCGTGGTGACGGTGTTCCACCAGATCGTGAACGGCTCGGTGGTGAGCTTCGCGGAGAACCTGGACACGATCGCGGAGAACCTCACCGAGGTGCGGCCGAGCTTCTTCTTCGCGGTGCCGCGCATCTGGGAGAAGATGATGAGTTCGGTCGAGCTGCGCATGCGCGAGGCCACATGGTTCAAGCAGCGTATGTACGGGTGGGCGCTCGCGGTGGGCCGCGAAGCGAACGCGGCGCGCCGCGCGGGGGCCGCGATGCCCTCCGAGTTGGCGACGCGCTTCTCCGTCGCGGACCGCACCGTCCTCCTTCCGCTGCGGGAGAAGCTCGGTCTCGATCGCGCGCGGATGGCGGCGACCGGCGCCGCGCCGATCTCGCCGGAGGTAGTCGATTATTTTCAAGCGATCGGTGTGCCGTTGGTCGAGGTGTACGGGCAGACCGAGAGCACCGCGGTGATCACGCTGAACGCACCGGGGTTCCGTTCGCCCGGGAAGGTCG
>JAUHYN010000232.1 GCA_030426505.1 bacterium
GCGACGCCCTCGAGAAGCTCCGCCTGAACGACGCCGCGTTTTCGTTCGAGCCGGAGTCGTCGCAGGCGCTCGGGTTCGGCTTCCGCTGCGGGTTCCTGGGCCTGCTGCACATGAACATCGTGCAGGAGCGGCTCGAGCGGGAGTTCGGGGCGGAGCTGATCACGACCTCGCCGACCACGGTGTACCGGGCGACGATGAAGGACGGCGAGGTCCGCGCGATCGACAACCCGTCGCGGCTGCCGAACCCGGACGAGTTCGTCCACCTCGAGGAGCCGGTGGTGAAGCTCAAGATCCACACGCCGGCGGAGCACGTCGGCGGGCTGATGAAGCTCTGCGAGGAGCGGCGCGGCGTGCAGCTCGGCATGGAGTACGTGACGAAGGCGCGCGTGATGCTCACGTACGAGGTCCCGTTCGCGGAGGTCGTCTACGACTTCTTCGACAAGATGAAGTCGACCAGCCGCGGCTACGCGTCGCTCGACTACGAGCTGTCGGGGTATCGCGTGGCGCCGCTCGTGCGGCTGGACGTCCTGCTCAACGGCGAGCGCGTGGACGCCTTGTCGATCATCACGCACCGCGAGCGGGCCTACGAACGCGGAAAGCTCCTCGTCACGAAGCTGCACGGGATCATCCCGCGCCAGCAATTCGACGTGGCCATCCAGGCGGCCATCGGCAACAAGGTGATTTCGCGGGAGACCGTGAAGGCGTACCGTAAGGACGTGACGGCGAAGTGCTACGGCGGGGACATCTCGCGGAAGCGCAAGCTGATCGAGCGACAGAAGGAAGGGAAGCGCCGGATGAAGCAGGTCGGCGCGGTCGAAGTGCCCCAGGAAGCCTTCCTTTCGATCCTCAAGGTGGACGAGTGAGTAAGACGCGCGCCAAGGCCAAGGAGGCCCCGCACTCGGAGCGGAGCTCCAGCGAAGCGAGCGGCCCCCCGAGCCGGGCGACCAAGAAGAAGGCCCAGCGCTTCCTGAAAGACGTCGAGCGCATGCTGAAGAAGCACAGCGCGAAGGTCGGCGAGAAGGATCAGGAGAAGCTGCGGCTCGCGATGGACGGGGTCCGCTCCGCGTTGGACGGCAAGCCGGACGCCAAGCGCCTCTCGACCGCGCTCAAGGAGCTCGACAGCCGCACGGAGCAGACCCTCGGGTTCGCCAAGAAGAGCACGACCCGCGAGTACGCGGAGTCGATCGTCATCGCGATCCTCATCGCCGTGGTGCTGCGGGCGTTCGTGGTCGAGGCGTTCAAGATCCCGACCGGCTCGATGATCCCGACCCTCGCCGTCGGCGACCACATCTTCGTCAACAAGTTCATCTACGGGCTGCGCGTCCCGTTCACGAACAAGTGGTTCGTGGAGTGGGGCTCGCCGAGCCGCGGGGACGTCATCGTCTTCCGCTACCCGCGCGACATCTCGAAGGACTACATCAAGCGCGTCGTCGCCGTGGCCGGCGATCGGGTGCGCTGGGCGGACCGCGACGTGTTCGTGAACGGCAAGAAGCTCGCCCGCAGCGGGCCGGAGCCGTTCTCGTACGTCGAGGAGGGCGAGGGCCGCGAGTTCCCCGACGCGTCGGACGACGAGCTCACGCAGGAGACGACGAAGTACGTCGAGACCAGCGCGGGCGGCGAGGCCCACTACGACGTCATCTACAACCGCCACGGCTACCGCAGCGGATCGACCGTCGGGAAGACCGTGCTCGATGGCCTCAGCTGCACCCGCGACACCCCCACGCGCGAAGGGGAGTGTGTCGTCGAGGAGGGCTACCTCTTCGCGATGGGCGACAACCGCGACAACTCCGCCGACGGGCGCGAGTGGGGCGGCGTCCCGATCACCTTCGTGAAGGGCAAAGCGATGTTCGTCTGGTTCTCCCACGGGCCGCGCAGCGGCGTGCGCTGGGAGCGGTTCGGACACGTCGTCCACTGAAGGCCTGCATCCGATGCGTCACGCCGCGACCCTCGCGTTGATCGGGCTCCTCGGCTGCGAGGGCACCATCGATCGCATCGTCCCGATCCGTGTCGTGACCGACGGCGGGACCGCCGCGGACGCGTCCACCTCGGACGGCGGCGCGCGCGACGGCGGCGTCGACGACGCGCCGGACGGCGGCGCGCGCGACGGCGGGACGCCCGACAGCGGACTCGACGGAGGCACCCGGGACGGCGGGCCGCGTGACGGCGGCCTCCCCACGTCGCTCGGGCCCTGCGCCACTTCGGTGTGGGGGGCGATCCTCGCGATCCTCGACGCGGCGCCGCGCCGGGAGTCGGAGGACTACGTGCCGCTCCCCGCGAACGGCCGCGCCCCGCTGAAGGACGCGGTCCGGGAGGCGCTCGCCGGCGACGAAGCCGCGCTGATCGCCGCGCTCGATCCCACCGGATACACCGCCTGTCGCCCCGCGCCCGGGCTCGTGATGTTCGAGCCGGCGGCGGGGACGGGGCGCGCGCTCGCGGTCGTGCGCGCGGGGGCGGCGCGCCGGGCGATCGTCTCGGCGCCGCACGCGATCTACGAGATCGACACGGCGAGCGTCGCGATGCGGCTGTTCGACGACCTCGAGGGGCTCGCACTGGTCGTGAGCGGCACGCACCGCTGCGCCAACGCCCGCGCCTCGGGCTGCTCGGGGGAGACGACGGCGTGCTCCGCGCAGTCGATGCCGTACGTGGAGTCGGACATGGCCCACAACGTGGTCTCGGCGTTCCACTTGTTCCACGAGACGCTGCTCGACGAGGTCGCGACTTCGACGACGGTCAGCCTCCACGGCAAGGGCGGCAACGGCGCGGTGCTGTCGAACGGGACGATGGACGACACGACCGAGGACGCGCTCGTGGCGCGGGCCGTACGGGCGCTCGCCGTGGAACGCCCCGCCGACGCGGTGCTGACCTGCAATCGCTTCCCGGGCGGTCAGATCGCGGGGCAGCTGTGCGGGACGACCAACGTCCAGGGCCGCCACGCCAATGGCTCGCCACGCGCGTGTACGGTCGACCCGACGGCGGCGAACGACCGTTTCCTCCACCTCGAGCTCCCGCTGTCGATCCGCTCCGACCCCGGCGCCGTCTCGGCGGCGGTGGCCGCTGCACTTCGGTGATCGCGGGCGCGACATTTGGTTGACTCCGACCCTCGACTGAATCCATAGCTGCGTCCGAAGTGGCGGATCGGAAAGAAGTGCGACTCGCTGGCGCCGGCAATCACGGGATGATCGAGGCCGGTCTGATCCTCCAGGAGGCCGCGGCCATCTACGACGATCTGAACGCACACCACGTTCAGAGCTATGGCCCCGAGGCCCGCAGCAATGCGGCGCGCTCCGAGGTGATCATCTCGGACGGGGACATCGACTATCCGAAGGCGACGCAGCTCGACGTCCTGCTCGTGACGACGCAGGAGGCGCTCGAGCGCTACAGCCGCGACCTGAAGAAGTCGGCGATCCTGGTGGTCGACGAGGACGTCGATGCCGGTGCCATCACCGACCACAAGGTCCACCGCGTGCCGCTCCTCGCGACCGCGGAGAAGACGCTCCAGCGCCCGAACCTCGTCCACATCGTGGCGCTCGGCGTGGTCGTCGAGCTCTCCGGCGTGGTGAGCAAGCCGGCCATCGAGGCGGCGGTGAAGGACCACGTCCCGCGCGGCGGCGAAGAGGGTCACCTCAAGGCGCTCGAGGTCGGTTACGAGCTCGCGACGAAGTCCGCCTCCTGAAGCCCGCGCGTCGACTCGACCGCGGCCCCCCACTCGCATCTGTCGAAACCTTTCAACCGAGAAGAGAACGAACGAACAGTCATGGCTATCGAGCGAACGTTGAGCATCGTCAAACCCGACGCCGTCAAGAAGGGCGCGATCGGCGGCTGCCTCTCCATGTTGGAGGCGGCGGGCCTGAAGATCGTCGCGACGCGCATGCTGCACCTGTCGAAGGCGCAGGCGCAGGCCTTCTACGCGGTCCACAAGGAGCGCCCCTTCTACGGCAGCCTCGTGGAGTTCATGACGAGCGGCCCGGTGGTCGTCTCGGTCCTCGAGGGTGAGGGCGCCATCGCGAAGAACCGCGAGGTCATGGGCGCGACGGACGTCTCGAAGGCGGCTGAGGGCACCATCCGCAAGAAGTACGGCACGAGCATCGAGGCCAACGCGGTCCACGGCTCGGACGCCCCGGAGACGGCGGCGGTCGAGATCGCGTTCTTCTTCCCCGGCGCGGATATTCAGGACTACGCTCGCAGCGAGTGACCGAGTCCCCCAAAACCGATCTGGCCGCGCTCGATCTCGAGGGGCTCGCGGCGTTCCTGAAGACGCTCGGCGAGCCCAAGTACCGAGCGGGCCAGATCTTCCGGTGGATCCACCGGCGCGGCGTCACCGACGTCGCGATGATGACCGATCTCTCCAAGGCCCTGCGCGAGAAGCTCTCTGCGCGGGCGTTCGTGGGCGCGATGTCGATCGCGCGCGTGGAGCGCGCCGCCGACGGCACGCGCAAGTACGCGCTGCGCACCAAGAAGGGCGACGTCGTGGAGGCGGTGTTCATCCCCGACGCCTCCGCCGAGGGCCGCAACACGCTGTGTATCTCGTCGCAGGTGGGCTGCGCGATCGACTGCAAGTTCTGTCTGACCGCGTCGCTCGGGCTGCTGCGGAACCTCGAAGCGCACGAGATCGTCGAGCAGATCACGCGCGTGAAGGAGGACCTCGGGACGTTGGTGGACCCGGAGGCCGGGCCGCCGATCCAGAACATCGTGATGATGGGGATGGGCGAGCCGCTGCAGAACTACTCGAACGTGGTCTCGGCGCTGAAGATGATCTCGTCCCAGGACTGTCACAACATCTCGCCGCGTCGGATCACGGTGAGCACCTCCGGGTTGGCGCCGCGCATCCCGCGGCTCGGGAACGACGTGTCGGTGAACCTCGCCGTCTCGCTCAACGCGACGACCGACGCGGTCCGCGATCGGATCATGCCGATCAACAAGAAGTACAACATCGAGCAGGTGCTCGACGCGTGCCGGGCGTTCCCGATGAAGCAGCGTCAGCGCATCACGTTCGAGTACGTGCTCCTCGCGGACGAGAACGACTCGGACGCGGACGCGCGGCGATTGGTGAAGCTCCTCGAAGGGATACCGGCCAAAGTGAACGTGATCCCTTTCAACGAGCACCCCTACAGCCCGTTCAAGCGGCCGTCCGCGGAGCGCATCGAGAGCTTCCAGCGCATTGTCGCGGACTCGGGCGTGGCGGTGTTCGTGCGGACGCCCCGCGGTGACGACATCAGCGCCGCGTGCGGACAACTCGGCGCGGAGGTGGACGCGCCGCGAAAGATGTTGAGGATCGTCGACTGATGGAGCGCGCCGAGATGATCGCTGCGGCCGAGGCGGCCTTCGATCGTCGCGACCTCGATGAGGCGATCCGCCGCTACGAGGAGCTCGAGCGCCGAGAGCCGACCGATCCCACCTGGCCGAGCCGCATCGCTGAGGTGTGCCGCGCGAAGAAGGATCGCCCCGGGCGCATTCAAGGCCTGTGTCGCGCCGCGCTCGCGTTCGCGCAGTCGGGCGTCCCGATGAAGGGCATCGCGATGGCGAAGCTCGCGCTCGCGCTCGACAAGGACAACCCGCACACCAAGGCCGTGATGGAGGCGCTCAACAGCGGCGAGCTCCCCGCGCCGGCGGTGCCCGTGGTCGACGCGCCGGCCCCCGCGCCGGATCCGGAGTCGGAGGACCTGCAGATCAGCGTCAGCATCCTCCCGCCCATCGCGCTGTTCTCGAGCCTCAGCGCGAGCGCGTTCGAGGAGCTGCTCGAGAGCGCGGAGCTGCACGAGCTGGAGCCGGGCCACGTGGTGTTCAACAAGGGCGACGCCGCCTCCTCGATGTTCGTGGTGGCGGAGGGCGAGGTCGAGATCCTGCTCGACGAGCAGAGCCCCGCGGTCGCGACGCTCGGATCCGGTGAGTTCTTCGGCGAGATGTCGCTGTTCGCGCGCGGAGAGGGCGCCAAGCGCGGCGGGACGGTCCGCACCACCACGAAGGCGCAGCTGCTCGAGCTCAGGCTCGAGGTGCTGTCGAAGCTCATCCAGGAGGACCCGTCGATCCTCTCCGAGGTGCTGCGGGTGTTCGGCGAGCGGTTGATCGCGAACGTGTTGCGGAAGGCCGAACCGTTCGACGCCCTCAGCGACGAAGAGCGCGACGCGCTCGGCGAGCGGTTCCGCCCGACGAACGTGCGCAAGGGCATCAGCCTCATCACGCAGGGCACGCCCGCCGCGGGGCTCTTCATCCTCATCCACGGGGAGGTCGAGGTGCGGCGCAACGAAGAGGTGTTGGCCGAGCTCGGCTCCGGCTCGCTCTTCGGCGAGATCTCCGTGATGACCGGGCTGCCGGCGACGGCGTCGGTGGTGGCGTCGAAGAAGTGCCTGCTCCTCACGCTCGCGGCGGACGAGTTCCAGGCCGTGGCGCGCGACTTCCCCGCGCTGATGACCCACGCGGCGAAGCTGGCTTCGGATCGAATGAGCTGAATCGAGCTACCGGCAGATGTTCGTGAGCAGCGTCGGCGTCTCGGCGATCCGGTTGATCGGGTGCGCTGCCACCGCGCCGCCGACCCACTGCGTCGGCGTGTGACTCGTGCGCGTCCGCGGCACCGCGCCCGTCGTGGTCGGGACCGGCGCGCGACACGAGAACGACCCGCTCGGGGCGTCGACCGAGGTCAGCATCATCGAAGGGCCGTCGACGGTGCGCAGGACCCACTGCGAGCCGAGCTGCGCCGCGGGCGCGACGCTCGGATCGGTCAGGCCGGTCGTCAGGTAGTGGTTGTTCTGGATGAAGTTGCCGAGTCCGTCGGTCTGGAGGATCGCGCTGATGCCGGCGTCGGTGTGGCTGAGCGCGAAGCCCGTCGGGGTCTCGAACGGCGCGAGCGCGCGCGTGAACCCGCCGGTCTCGTAGGTCCGCTCCCAGACCGGCTGGAGGTTGTCGTCGAGGCGGAGGAGGGCGGCCGCGCCGTACGGCGTCGGGGAGGCCGCGCGGAGCGAGTAGCTGCCGATGTACCCGCCGCCCTTCGCGACCGATGCGATGCGCGCGGGCCCGCCCGCGAGATCCAACGCGGGGCCGCCGCCCGCGACCGGGTAGTAGTAGGCGGTGGTGGCGAGGCCGGTCGCGACGCGGATGCGGTGGATCGAGTAGTACCGGGTGTCGAGGGTCGTGTCGATCGAGGTGGTGGCGATGTACGCGAGGTTGGGGCCCATGATGAGGCCAGGCATCTCGTGGCGATCGGTGCCGACCTGGTAGCGCCGAGTCCACACGATGGCGCCGGCGTCGGAGACGCGCGTGGCGAGGAGCTGTGAGACGGACGTGTTCGCGGCGCTGCCCGCGATGAGGTAGTCGTCCGCGCCGGTGGAGTCACTCGGGAGGCGAATGATCGCTTGGCCACGTAGCTGAAGGCCCGCGTTCGCGACGCGCGTCGACCAGATCGGCGTGCGGTCCGAGACGCGGATCTTGGCGATCCAGAGGTCGTCGTCGACGCGGCCGGTGAGGATCAGGTGCGCGCCGTCGTGGGAGACGACGAACGCGTCGGCGACCTCTTCCGCGCCGGGCGTGCCCAGGCGGTGGGCGCCGACGGTGCCGGCGCAGTTCGTGGTGAGCACGAGCGTGTCGAAGTCACCGGTCGCCCCGTTCCAGACCGGCGCGACCGTGTGCAGGCGGCCCAAGACCTCGACGACGGCCTCCTGCGCGCCGCCGTTGCTCGGGAGGAAGTCCCACGCGCCGCTGAACGTGATCTCGCGACTGAACGCGCAGGTGAGCGGTGACGCGGTCTGGTCGATCTCGGGCGGGTCGACGGGCTCGGGTCCGCCGCACGCGAAGGTGAGCCCGAGGCAGGCGAAGAGGGGGAGTCGTAGGTGGTGGGTTCGCATCGACGAGGCCGTGCGGTCACCCCCGTTGATTCATTCGCTAGAACTTCACACCGAGTCTGAGCATCACGCCGCCGCCCTGGACGCTGCCGGCGCGGTCGAGGTCCACGACGCCGGCGGCGCTCACCGACCAGTTGTCCTTTGCGTACTCGAGGCCGCCGAGGACACCGAAGGGCGTCGGCTCGTTCAGGTAGGGGGTGTCGGTGAGGCCGACGGGGTTCACGAAGCCGCCGCCGACGACGGAGAGGGTGCCGCCGTCGACGTCGGTGTCGCTGAAGCGGAGGCCGGCGACGCCGGTGGTCGGGAGGTCGGTGCGCGTCGGGAGGTCGACGCCGCCGACCGAGATGTCGCCTTCCTTCACGTGGAGCGTCGCGTGCGAGCCGGGCATCACGCCCGCGAAGACGCTGAACGTGAGGTCCTCGTGGCGGTAGCCGAGGCTCCCGATCACGCCGGGGGCGGCGCTCGGGTCGGCGGTCATCGCGAAGCGGTAGCCGGGGAGGGCGTACTGGCGCGGGAGCATCACGGCGAGCTCGGCGTTGAGGCCGTCGCGGTCCGTGCCGAGGCGGAGCACGCCGTCGGGATCGAACGAGACGCCGCCGAAGACGTCCGCGCCGGACAGCGTCACGAACTGGTGGACGCTCTCGGTCATGCGCCCCGGGTCGTAGGGGTGGTAGCGGCCGATGAACTCGATGGCGGAGCCGCTCAGCTCGAGGGGGCCGAAGCCGAGGTCGATGTCGCCGCGGCCGCTCGGGTCGCGGATGAACGCGTGGACTTGGTTCTCGGAGATCTGCCCGAGCGCTTCGAGCTCGTGGACGTTCGAGAACGACAGCTCGACCGGCACGCCCGCGACCTCGCCGGTCGCGTGGGCGGTGAGCGTGGAGCCGTCGGTGGTGGGGACGAGGTGCAGCGCCGCGCCCGTCGCGCCGCCCTCGAGGCGCGTGGCGCGCACCATGAAGTCACGGAGCGCCACGATGTCGACGGTGAGATCGCCCTGCGGCGTGGAGAGGTCGATGCGCGTGCCGGTGATCTCGTCGATGACGAGGCGCCCGGTCGAAGGGTCGAGGCTCACTTGCGCGTCGCCGCCTTCGACGCGGACGCCGATGTCGCGCGTACTCGCGGTGACGTCGAGGCTCTCGCCGCGGAGGCGGTACACGCCGTCGTCGCCGGTGTCGAAGCGGAGCGTCTGGCCGCCGAGCGCGACGGTGAGGTCGTCGCGCTCGATGCGGACCTCGCCGCCCTCGGGGATCTGGAGGAAGGCCTCCTTGATCACTTGGCCGTCGTCGTCGGTGTGGATGTGCAGGCGGACGCGCTCGCCCGCGGGCGTGCGGACCAGCGCGTGGATGCCTTGGACGTTCGCGTCGAGGCCGCCGAGCTCCACGTCGAGCGCGGTGAGGGCGCCGGTGGAGCTGCGCGTGACGTCGAGCGTGAGCTGCTCGACCTCGACCTGCAGCTGCTCGCCGAGATCGCGGAGGACCTCCGCGCGATCCACGTGGACGCGGAGCGTGGTGGCATCGAGCGAGCCCGCGAAGCCCTCGACGTGGGCGGTGAGGCCCTCGCTCCGGAGTGCGACGTCGGCTTCGGCGAAGTCGAGCGTGAGGCGCGAAGTCGCGCGGTCGTAGCTCGCCTCGAGATCGCGCGTGAGGATCGCGAGGTCGCCGCCGCGCTGGACGAAGTCGAGCTGGCCCGCGAAGTCGGCGGTGAAGGTGTCGATCGCGCCGTCCGGCGTGGTCGCGAGCGTGATCTGCTCGACGCCGTCGAGGGCGACGCGGTGCCCGTCGACCTCGAAGCTCCCGGCGCCCGTCGTGATGTCGAGGCGCTGGCCGCCGCCCTCGAGCTGGGTGAGGA
>JAUHYN010000233.1 GCA_030426505.1 bacterium
TCCTCCACGCTCGCCGTGAGCTTGTCGGCGACGCGGATCGACGTGAACCCGAACCCCTTGATCTGATCCACGACCGGCTTCGACAGCTCCTTCGGCGGGGCCGTCTTCCCCTTCTTGCTCGCCTGGATGACGATGACTTGGAGTTCGACCTTCTCGGCCGCCGAGGCGCGCTCGGGGGTGATGCCCGTGAGCAGAGCGACGAGCGCGAACACGAGCGGCGCGAGTCTTCCCAGGTGCATGGCTTCTTCCTTACCTCGAAACCACGCGCTCGTCGCGCCCTGCGTGGGCGCTCCGACTACCCGTTGGCGTCGTCCGACAGCCAGACCACCGTCACCCCGTTGTTCGGCATGACGGTCACCGTGCCTTCGAAGCTCACGGATTCGACGCTCACTTCGCCCGGAATGTTCTCCGCGATCTGCGAGGTGTCGTCGTTCCCGGGAATACCGTTGACCGTGACGATCGCGAGGGCCGCGGCCATCGCCCCCGCCCAACCCACGCTCCAGCCGAGCCCCTCGCCGAGCGAGCGGTCGAAGTACGCGCGGATCCGATCCATCAGCGTCGGCTCGCGCGCGGCGTTCCAGATCCGTTGCTCGACGCCTTCGCGGAAGCCCTCCTCGAAGCGGGGCGCGAGGTCCGCGAGCTCCCCCGCGATCTCGTGGCGGAACAGGTCGACCGCCTGGTCCTCGAGCGGCAGGCGCGCGACGCCGAGGTCCTCGTCGTCGATGCGATCGAACACGGCCATGGTGAACGCGCTCCACTCGCCGTCGCGACGCGCGATCTCCTGCGCGGCGTCCTCGGTGAGGAGCTCCTCCACGGAGGCCTCGAAGTACGTGTCTTCCTTCCTGTCGGTCACGTCCTGTGTCTCCTCTCCCTACGCCGTCTTCAGCGCGAGCTTCAGGTTCTGCGGCACGTCCTCGCCCTGCTTCACGTAGGGCGCGAGGAGCGTCTGGAGGTTCTGTCGGGCGTGAAACAGACGGCTCATCACCGTCCCCTTCGAGATGCCCAACACCTCGGCCATCTCCTCGTAGCTCAGCCCTTGGATCTCACGCAGCACGATGATCGCGCGGTGTTTGTCCGAGAGCTTGCGCATCGCGGTCTGCAACACCGACGACAGCTCGCGCCGCGCCGCCATCTCGTCCGGGTGCTCCATCGGGCTCTTCCCGGACTTCGCGAGCGCCTCTTCGATGCGACGGTTCTCGTCGAGGTCGACGGTCTCGCGTCGCGCGCGATCCCGGAGCGCGTCGATGCTGAGGTTGTACGCGATGCGATACATCCACGTGTAGAAGGCCGAGTTGCCCTCGAAGCGACCGAGGTTTCGGTACGCCTTCACGAAGGCCTCCTGCGCGACGTCCCACGCGTCCTCGCGCTGCCGGACGATGCCGTACGACAAGGCGTAGACGCGCTGCTGGTAGCGCTCGACGAGGCGCCCGAAGGCTTGGCGGTCGCCCTTCTTCGCTTTCGCGACGAGCTCCTTGTCGATCGCGTTCTCGCGAGCGCGCGCTTCTTTGGTCTGGCGTCGTTCTTTGCTGCTCATGAGGGATTCGTCCTGCTCGGTGATACAGACGAACGAGTCAGCGAAAAGATTTGATTCTCCCTTCATTTCAACGGGTTGCGTGATCGCGCGCATACCTACGTTGGACCCCTGGGACCGCGGATGCAACCCCGGGTGTCGCGGAACACGCCAAGTGTCTCGCGCGTTGGTTTCCTGGCCCCCAATGGTATCTTCGGAAGACGTGCCCGGCTCGGGGTCCAACAGCGGCGCTCGCGCGCTCTACGACCGGATCGCCCGGGCGCGCGCGGCCTTGCGTCGCGCCGCGATCCTCGAGGCGGTGGTCGTCCTGGTCACCGGGCTCGTCCTCGCGGTGGGGATCGGCGCCGCCCTGTCCGCCTTCTCGATCTCCCCGACCGGGACCGCGCTCGCCGAGGCGCTCCTCGTCTTGGCGACCGTGGTCTTCGTGGCGATCAGGTATGGGCCGCTCGTCGTCTCCCACCTCGACAGCGACGAGGGCGTGGCCCGCCTCGTCGACGAGGCCGCGCGCACCGCCGGCCTCCGCCTGGACCTCTTGTCCGCCGTCGAGCTCGCGCGCGACCGCGGCCGCTTCGGGCAGAGCGAGGCCCTCTCGGACCTCGCGATCGAGGACGCGAGCGAGGCCGCGGAAGACGCCGACGTCCCCGCGCTCGTCCGCGGCACCACCCACCGCACGTTGAAGCGCGCGCTCGTCCCGCTCGGTTTCGCGGCCGCCCTCTTCGCGGGCTTCGCGTTGCTCGCGCCGCGCTTCCTCACGGACGCCCTGCGCGCCCCGACCGCGATGGGCGACCTCGAAGAGGCGCTCCGCCGCGTGCCGCCCGAGCCGCGCCTCGGCGACATACGCCTCTCCTACCGCTTCCCCGCGTACGCGAACCGCGCGCCGCGCACGGTCGAGAGCCCGAGCGGGCGCATCTTCGCGTTGCCCGGGACCGAGGTCGTGATCGAGACGTCCGCGCGTCGGCCGGTGCGCGAAGCGGCGCTGCTCGTGAGCCACGGCGATCGCGTGGACGACGAGGCCCAGCGCATCGCCGTCGAGATCTCCGGCCGCCAGCTCCGCACCACGCTCGTGTTGTCGCGCTCGGGTCGCTATCGCTTCCGCGTGGTCGGGGAAGACGGCGAGTTGATGGAGGAGCGCCGCGGTCACGAGATCGAGCTCGAGGTGGACGAGGTGCCAGAGGTGACGCTCGAGTCGCCGGCGGAGTCGCCGCTCGAAGTGAACGAGCGCGACCGCCTCACGCTCGCGTTCTCCGCGAAGGATGACTTCCTCCTCGGCGAGACGTTCGTGGTGTGGCGCGTGCTCCAGACCTCGCGGGAGGGGCGCGTGCGGCTGACCTCCGCGACGAGCGGCGAGCGTCGCTACCGCGGCCAGGCGGAGCTGGATCTCGCGACGCTCCAGCTGCAGCCGGGCGACCGCGTCGCGTACAGCGTCGAGGTCCGCGACAACGACACGGTCAACGGCCCGAAGGCCGGCGCGAGCGAGACGAAGGAGCTGCGCGTCTACTCGAAGAAGGCGCACCACGCGCAGGTGCTCGCGCTCGAAGAGCAGTCGCTCGACGAGCTCGTCCACATCCTCGGCGACAACCTCGAGCGCGCGTTCGCGTTGGTCGAAGACAACGCGCGGTACAAGGGCCTCCTCGAGAGCTCGACGAAGATCGTGGAGCGCGCGATGGCGGCGGACGAGCTCCTCAAGCGCACCGTCGCGGCGATCCGGAAGGACCCGATGGGCCGCCCGCAGGTCGCGGACGCGTTCGAGCAAGCGCGACGCGAGCTGAACCGAGTGACCAGTCGCAAGCGGCGCGCGGTCCGCAACGCGGCGCAGTCGTTCGAGCGACACGATCGGCCCGACGCACGCACCGGCAAGGCGGTGACGCGTTCGCAGGACAAGATGGTGGCGTCGCTCGAGAAGAACGTCGTCTACCTCGCGGACCTGCTGAACGATCAGCGGCTGATCGACGCGGAAGCGCTCGCGAAGGAGCTGCGCGAGCAACAGCAGGCGCTCCGTCAGGCGCTCGAGGACTTCAAGAACGCGCCGACCGAGGACAAGCGGGCGCTCATCGCGGAGTCGATCAAGGCGATCCGGGAGCGCATCCAGGAGATCATGAAGGAGCTGTCGAAGCTGAAGAGCTCGATCCCGCAGGACTTCATGAACCAGGACGCCCTCGACGCGCAGGACAGCGAACAGAAGCTCGACGAGATGCAGCGGATGCTCGAAGAGGGCGACCTCGACGCCGCGATGGAAGCGCTCGATCGGATGCTCAATCAGACCGAGAAGATGCTGTCCGAGCTGCAGGGCGGTCGCGAGGAGCTGCAGTCGCGCGAGTACTCGGAGATCACGCAGACCGCGAACCGGCTGTGGAAGAACCTCGAAGAGGTCGCGGAGCAGGAGCGCGAGCTCGCGAAGAAGACCGAACAGCTGTCGAAGAACGTTCTGGATCGCATGCGGTCGCGGCTCGGGGATCCCAAGGCCTTCGTCGAGAAGCAGAAGAAGCGCCTCCAAATGGCGGCGAAGTCGATGGAGCGCGTGCGCCCCGAGAAGCACATGCCGGACTTCGATCTGTTCGAGCTGACCGAGCGCCGCCTCGAGGACGGCTTGCGCGCGCTGGAGGCGCAGGACTTCGGCGCGGCGAAGGACGTCCTCGACAAGGCGACGCAGCAGATGACGCAGCTCGAGCGCGACGCCGCGCGGCGCGTGGACAGCGCGCGGCGCTACGGGGACGTGTTCGGGATGAGCGAAGAGGCGGAGCGCACCGAGCGCGCGTTGCGGCGCGCGCGGCCCGCGGTGGACGAGGTGTTGAAGGACATCGAGTCGTTGATGCCGTCGCCGGACTCGCTGCTCTCCGAGAACGAGCGCCAGCAGCTGTCGAAGCTCCAGAAGCAACAGGCCGCGCTCGAGAAGCAGACGCAGGGGATCGGGCAGGACCTCGAGAAGCTCGGGCAGCAGCTCCCGATCGTCGGACCGGAAGTGCAGCAGATGATCGGCGACGCCGCGAAGTCGATGCAGGAGGCCCAGGAGAGCATGGGCCAGGGCGACGCGCCGTCGGCGCTGAACCAGGAGCGCAACGCGCTCGACAAGCTGCAGCAGCTCCGCCAGGAGCTCGAGAAGATGGGCGAGAACGGCGGCGGCGGCGGTGGCGGTGTCCCGCTCCCGTTCGGCCAGGCGCCGTCGGGCGGCCGCGAAGACGGCAACGGGACCGAGCGGAATCCCGAGAAGGTCGAGATCCCGAAGCCGGAGCAGTACAAGGCGCCGGCGGAGTTCCGCGAGGATATCCTCGAGGCCGCGAAGCAGGGCACCGTGGAGCAGTACAAGGACGCGGTGCGCCGCTACTACGAGGAGCTCGTGAAGTGAGGCGCGCAGTCGGCAAGAACGCGCTCGTCGCGATCGCGCTCCTGGTGGCGCTGTTCGGTGCGCGCCCGTCGTTCGCGGAGGGCGTGGATCTGCACGCCGCGAAGGACGTGCTCGACGGCTTCCGGTTGGTGGAGGCCTGGCGCATCGACGAGGCGCGCGTGATCGCGGAGCGCCTCCTGAAGAAGAAGCCGGACGACGCGATGACGCTGGCCCTCGTGGGCGAGGTGAAGATGCACCTCGGCGACTACGCGGGCGCGGTGCAGGCCTTCCGTCAGGCGCGGCGCAACGGCGCGCCGGAGGCCGCGCTCGGGAGCGAAGAGGCGGCGGAGGCGGCGCGCGTCGCGACGCAGGACTACGTCGAGCACATCAGCGACAGCTTCATCATTCGTCACCCGCCCGGGAAGGACGCGGTGCTCGTGCCGTTCGCGGTGGAGACGCTCGAGGCGGCGATGGATCGCATCGGTGGGTTGCTCGGGTGGCGGCCGAAGTCGCGCATCATCGTCGACATCTACCCGACCGCGGCGACGCTCGCGGCGGTGTCCTCGCTGACGAAGGAGGACATCGAGAACTCCGGGACGATCGCGTTGTGTCGGTGGAACCGGTTGATGGTGACGACGCCGCGCGCGGTGGTGTTCGGTTACTCGTGGCGGGACACGGTCGCGCACGAGCTCGCGCACCTCATCATCGGCGGGGCGTCGCGCAACACGGTGCCGATCTGGTTGCACGAGGGCATCGCGAAGTTCTCGGAGACCGCGTGGCGCGGTGAGCCGGGGTTGGGGATCACGGTCGAGCAGCAGGAGCGCCTGCGCGACGCCGCGAAGAAGAAGCAGCTGATCCCGTTCGCGAAGATGCACCCGTCGATGGCGAAGCTGCCGACGCAAGAGGCGACGAGTCTCGCGTTCTCGGAGGTCTTCACGTTCATCGAGTTCCTGGTGGAGCGGAAGGGCTGGGAGGGGATGCGGCGCACGCTCTCCTTGATGTCGGGCGGGATGTCGGACGCCGAGGCGATCGAAGAGGTCCACGGCAAGTCGCTCGCGAAGCTCGAGCGCATCTGGAAGAAGACGCTGCCGAAGCGCCCGATCAAGAGCGACAAGACCGGCCGCCCGGTGAAGGGCGACCAGAAGATCGTGCTGAAGGATCGCGCCGAGACCCCGGACGACAAGCTGCACGGGCTGTCGAAGAAGGGGCGGCGGTTCGCGCGCGCGGCGGACCTGTTGTTCGCGCGCGGGCGCGTGGCCGCGGCGCAGCGCGAGCTCGAGAAGGCGTTCGAAGCCACGCAGTCGCCGCTGATCAGCGCCAAGCTCGCGATGGTCGCGCTCAACAACGGCGACCTCGAGCGCGCGGAGAAGGCGGCGCGCGCGGCGATGGAGGGGACGGCGGATCTCGCGGGTCCGAACGTCACGCTCGCGGAGGTGTTCGTGCGCGCCGGGAACCCGGCGGAGGCGCGGTTGCCGTTGGCCCGCGCGATCGACGTGAACCCGTTCGACCCGCGCATCCACCAGCTGACGATCGCGATCGAGAGCGGCGAGGGCGGCGACCCGGAGAAGCTCGCGCACGCGCGGCTCGCGCTCGCGTACTACGAAGGCGGCCAGCCCGCGGTGCCCACGCTCGGACAGGGCGGGTTGATCGAGGTCGAGGGCACGCCGTTCTCGCGCGTGTTCGTGCGGCGCGGGAACCAGGAGATCGCGACGGGGCTCGTGACGCCCACGCCGCCGATTGCGCTGTCGCCGGGGGCCTACGAGCTGGTACTCGTGCCGCCGACGGGCCCCGTGAAGACGCAGTCGATCGAGGTGCTCGATGCACCGTCCGATGGCACCGCTCAGGAGATCCTGACGACCGCCACCGGGAGCTGAACCAGGAGAGACATGAACGAGGATCTGACGCTCGAGAATGCGACGGCCCCCGCGGCGGGGCCTTCGGACGAACAACTGGTGCGCGAGCTGGCGGAAGCCGTGCGCGCCGCGAAGGCTGGGATCGGCGAGCGGATCATCGGTCAGCACGAGGTGATCGAACACCTGTTGATCGCGCTCTTCTCGAACGGTCACGCGCTGTTCGTCGGCGTGCCCGGGCTCGCGAAGACGCTGCTGATCCAGACCCTCGCGCAGGTGTTGGATCTGTCGTTCAACCGGATCCAGTTCACGCCGGATCTGATGCCTTCGGACGTGACGGGGACGGACGTCCTTGAGCAGGACCAGTCGACGGGGCGCCGCTCGTTCCGCTTCGTGAAGGGGCCGATCTTCACGAACCTGCTCCTCGCGGACGAGATCAACCGCACGCCGCCGAAGACGCAAGCCGCCTTGCTCCAGGCGATGCAGGAGCACCAGGTCACCGCGTCCGGCGCGACGCACGAGATGCCGGCGCCGTTCCACGTGTTCGCGACGCAGAACCCGATCGAGCAGGAGGGGACGTACCCGCTCCCCGAAGCGCAGCTCGACCGCTTCATGTTCATGCTCGACGTCCGCTACCCCGAGGAAGCGGAGGAGGTGGAGATCGTCCGCTCGACCACCGGTGAGGCGCGGCCGCCACTGCCGAAGGTGTTGTCGCCGGAGCGGATCCTCGCGTTGCAGGCGCTCGTGCGCCGGGTGCCCGCGCCGGAGAACGTGGTGCGCCACGCGGTGGCGTTGGTGCGCGCGACGCGGCCGGACTCCTCGAACGAGCAGCTCTCCGGGGCGGCGGTGCAGCGCATGAAGGAGTTCGTCGCGTTCGGCGCCGGGCCGCGCGCTTCGCAGTACCTCGTGCTCGGCGCGAAGGCGCGCGCCGCGATGCACGGTCGGCCGGCGGCGACGGTCGAGGACGTCCGCGCGATCGCGGTGCCGGTGCTCGCGCACCGCATCGTGACGAACTTCCACGCGGAGGCGTCGGGCGTGCGCTCGGCGGACCTGGTGCGGACGGTCCTGGAGTCGGTGAAGGGATCCTGAGCCTTGGCGACCCGTGGGGTGCAGCCCGAGCCGGAGCGTCGGCCCGGTGAGATCGATCCTTCCGTCCTCGCGGACATCGGCAATCTCACGATGCGCGCGCGCGTCGTCGCCGACAGCGCGTTGGCCGGTATGCACCGGTCGCGGCACCACGGCACGAGCGTCGAGTTCGCGGAGCACAAGGAGTACTCGCCGGGTGACAACGTCCGGCACCTCGACTGGCGCGCGTTCGCGCGGTTCGACCGCGACTACATCAAGCGCTTCGAAGACGAAGCGAACCTGCGCGCGTTGTGTGTGGTCGATTCGTCGGGCTCGATGGGCTACCCGCAGGGCGCGGAGCGGCTGACCAAGCTCGAGTACGCGACGACCTGCGCGGGCGCGCTCGCGTACGTGCTCGCGCGGCAGGGCGACGCCGTCGGGCTCGCGACATTCGCTGACAAGCTCGACATCCGCGTCCCCTCGCGCGCGCGGCGCGGGCACCTGCAGGAGATCCTCAGCGTGCTCGAGGCGTTGAAACCGGCGGGCCCCTCGCGCCTGAAGGTCGCGTTGGACGCGCTGTCGGAGGGGCTCACGCGGCGGTCGATCGTAGTGATCTTCTCGGACCTGTTGGATGGCGGCCTGGACGCCCTCGAAGCGATCGCGCGGCTGCGCGCGCGTAAACACGACGTCGCGTTGTTCCACACGCTCGACGCCGACGAGATCGAGTTCCCGTTCGAGGACAGCACGCTGTTCGTCTCCATGGAGGACGACCGCAACGTGCAGATCGACGCGCGCGCGATCCGCGACGCGTACCTCGACGAAGTGAAGAAGTTCATCGAGGCGGCGGAGTCGCGTTGCCGCTCGTCGCGCGTGGAGTACCACCTGACACGCACCGACGGCCCGCCCGGGAAGCTGCTCGCGGAGTTCCTAGCGCGGCGCAGTTCGATGAGGAGCCTCGCGCGGTGAGCTTCACCAACCCCCTGTTGTTGGCGGGGCTGGTCGGCGCGCTGCTGCCGATCATCATCCACCTCATCCACAAGCGCCGCCCGCGCGAGCAGAAGTTCGCGGCGATCGAGCTCGTGCTGCAGAGCGTGGAGCGCGTGGAGCGGCGGTGGCGGCTGCGGCGGATCATCCTCCTCGCGGCGCGGGTGTTGCTGCTGTCGGCGCTCGCGCTCGCGGCGGCCGGGCCGTTGCTCGGTTCCGGGGACGAGCTCGTGACGATGTCGAGTGGGCCCACGCGGCTGGGGATCGTGGTGGACGCGTCCATGTCGATGCGCGCGCGCTACGACGGCGTCACTTCGATCGCGCGCGCCGTGACGGAGGCGCGCAACCTCGTCGACGCGATGGGGCCCGAAGACCAGGCGCTCATCGCGGTGGCGGAGCGCAGGCCGCAGCTGTTGATGGAGCGGCCCACCCCGGACAAGGCCACGCTGTATCGCGCGTTGGATTCGATCGAGGCGAGCTACGAGCACGCGGATCTCGGCGAGGCCGTGTCGCTCGCGACGAAGGCGCTCGGGTCGCTGTCGGCCGAGGAGGCGCCGCCCGAGGGCGAGCTCCCGAAGATCGCGGCGCGCGTGGTGGTGCTGACGGATCTCGCGGAGCCGGCGTTCGGCGCGGCCGCGGAGCTCGCGGTGCCGGGCACGCAGTCCGCCGCGCAGCTGGAGCTGGTCGACGTCCTCGACGGGATCGAGCGGGAGCAGCGCATCAACGCGGCCGTGACGGCGGTGGAGACGCTGAACGTCCCGGGTGAGGCGCCGCGGACGGTCGAGGTCCGCGCGCGGATCGTGAGCCACGCGAAGGAGGCCGGCGAGGGCGCGCGGCCGGCGGACATCACGCTGCGACAGGGCGACGAAGATCTCGTCGCGGGGAGCGTGGACATCGTCCCCGGGACGATCGTCGAC
>JAUHYN010001385.1 GCA_030426505.1 bacterium
GTCGGCGGCGCGGTCGGCGCGGGTGATGAAGCTGCCGTCCGACTTCTTGGCGGTGTCGAGTCGCCCGGACCGGTAGATCCGGAGGATCTCGCGCCCCGCCTCCACGGCGATCGCGACGACTTCGCGTCGATCGACGTTCCCCACCGAGACAGGGTGTTAGCATCGCTGGCACTTCGACGCGATCCGCGGTCCAATCCCGCCCGCGATGTCCAACCCCATCCTGACGATCGTCGGCGCACGGCCGAACTTCATGAAGGCCGCGCCGGTTCACCGCGCCTTCGAGGCCCGGAACATCCCGCACGAGATCATCCACACCGGCCAGCACTACGACGATGTGATGTCCAAAGTGTTCTTCGAGGACCTCGGGATGCCGAAGCCCAGCGTGTACATGGGCGTCGGCTCCGGCTCGCATGCGGTGCAGACCGCGAACGTGATGATCGGCCTCGAGAAGGTGTTCGAGGAGAAGAAGCCGCCGATGGTGAACGTCGTCGGCGACGTGAACTCCACGCTCGCCGCCGCGATCGTCGCCGCGAAGCTGCACATCCCGGTCTCGCACATCGAGGCCGGCCTCCGCTCGCGCGACTGGGACATGCCCGAGGAGGTGAATCGCGTCGTCACCGACTCCGTCGCGGATCTGCTCCTCACGCCGTCCCCCGACGGTGACGAGAACCTGAAGGCGGAGGGCAAGAAGGACAGCTCGATCGTGTGCGTCGGCAACGTCATGATCGACACGCTGTTCATGAACCTGCCGAAGGCGAAGGCGATCGACGTCCCCGCGCGCATGGGTCTCGAGCACGGCAACTACGCGATGCTCACGATGCACCGCCCCTCGAACGTCGACGTGCAGGAGACCTTCGAGCGCCTCCTCGGTGCGCTGCTCGACATCCAGGAGAAGATCCCGCTCGTCTTCCCGGTTCACCCGCGCACGCGCGCGCGCATGAAGGCGTTCGACATCGGCCAGCGCTTCGAGAAGGCCGGCAACATCCACCTGTGCGAGCCGCTCGGATACCTCGAGTTCATGTCGCTCACCTCGCGCGCCAAGCTCGTCCTCACCGACTCCGGTGGGTTGCAGGAGGAGACGACCGCACTCGGCATCCCGTGCCTCACGCTGCGCGAGAACACGGAGCGGCCGATCACCGTCGACGAGGGCACGAACATCGTCGTCGGCACCGACGACGTCCGCATCCGCGCGGAGACCGACAAGATCCTCGCGGGCGAAGGCAAGACGGGGCGCGCGCCGGCGCTGTGGGATGGCAAGGCTTCCGAGCGAATCGTCGACGCCGTGATGGCGTTCCTCGATCGACGCAGAGCGTCGCGCTGACGCGTCGCGTCAGTAGATTTCCATTCAAACGACCTTTGCGTTTTGTCAGTCGCGGCGCTACTCGCGACGTCATGGCGGTACGCAGCAAGATTCTCGGAACCGGTCACTACGTCCCCGAGCGCGTGGTCACGAACCACGACCTCGAGAAGCTGATGGACACCAGCGACGAGTGGATCCAGCAGCGGACGGGTATCAAAGAGCGACGCTGGATCTCCGAGGAGTGCGGCGCCTCCGACCTCGCGAAGCCGGCCTCCGAGGCCGCGCTCGAGATGGCCGGCCTGAAGGCGACCGACATCGACGCGATCATCTTCGCGACCCTCTCGCCCGACTACAACTTCCCCGGCTCGGGCTGCTTGATGACGCACCTGCTCGACATCCCGGGCACCCCGGCGCTCGACATCCGGAACCAGTGCAGCGGTCTCGTGTACGGCCTCCAGGTCGCCGACGCGTGGATCCGCTCGGGGATGTACGAGAACGTCCTGTTCATCGGCTCCGAGGTCCACTCCACGGGCCTCGATCTCACGACGCGTGGGCGCGACGTCTCCGTCATCTTCGGTGACGGCGCGGGCGCGATCCTCCTCGGGCCGACCGACGACGAGAACGAAGGCATCCTCGCCACGCACGCTGGCGCCGACGGCGCGTTCGCGCGCGAGCTGTGGGT
>JAUHYN010000234.1 GCA_030426505.1 bacterium
CGAGCGCGAGGGCGTGGACGTGGTGCGGCACGCCGCGGCGTCGCACCGATCGGAAGACGCGTACGGGTGGTTCGTCGACGCGCTCCTCGCGCGGTTCGCGGAGCGCGCGGCGCTCGCGCGGTGGCCTTTGCTCCGGCCCGGCGTGCCGTTGGTGCAGCGGCGGCGCGTGGTGCGGCGCTTCGTCTCGGAGGTCGTGAAGGACGCGGAGCGCGTGGAGGCGGTGGCCGAGAGCATCGGGGCGTTGTTCGGCGTGCCGATGATCGACGACGACGCGCGCACGGCGGAGCTCGGCGCGGAGGACGATCGCATCCGCGCCGGGCTGTTCGACTACTTCGATCACCTCACGCTGGCGGGGCCGGTCGTGTTGTTCGTGGATCGCGCCGACTGGATCGACGCGCGGTCGCGCGCGCTCGCGGCGGCGCTCGCGGAGCAGCTCGCGGATCGCCCGCTCGCGATCGTGGTGGCGGCGCGGGACGCGGTGGAGGCGTTCTCGGGGCGGCCGGGCGCGCGGGCGATCGCGCTCGACGAGCTCCCCCGCGAGGACGCGCTCGCGCTGGCGCGGCGGTTCGCGCAGTCGTCGCTCACCGACGCCCAGCTCGAGGCGATCGTGGATCGCGCGGAGGGCAACCCGGCCTTCGTCGCCCAGCTCGTCCGCGTCTCGCGGGAGCAGGGCGCCGCGGTCGCTACGCTCCCGCTCTCCGTCGAGGCGGCGGTGCAGGCGCGTATCGATCGACTCGCGCCTCCGCTGCGCGCGCTCACCGCGCACCTCGCGTTGTTCGCGCGGCCGTTCGAACTGCACGAAGCCCGGCGCGTGGTGGAGGGCGCGTCCGACGCCGCGCTCGACGTGCTCTTGGAGCGCGGTTTCCTGGTCCGGACCGGCGAGGTCCTCGCGTTCGCGAGCGCGCTGGTCGCGGAGGTGGCGTCGCGGTCGATGACGGACGCGCACCGCCGCTCGCTCCACCGTCGCATGGCGGACGTCCTCGCGCGGTACCCCGACGCCGACGCGTACGAGGTCGCGACACACCTCGAGGCGGCGGGTGCGCCCGACGAGGCGGGTGCGTTCTTCGCGCGCGCGGCCCAGCGCGCGGCGCGGGTCGGAGACTCGCACAAGGTCGTGCGGGCGGTGCGGCGCGCGGTGGAGTGCGGCCTGACGGAGGGGCTCGTCGATCTGTACTTGCTCGTCGCGCAGGCGCAGCGGTTCCTCGGGGACGGGACCGCGCAGCTCGAGGCGTTGGAGGCGGCTTCGGTGCGCGCGTCGACGCCGCGCGACCGCGCGCGGATCACGAGCGAGCGCGCGCTGTGGCTCTCGCGGAAGCGGCGCGCCGAGGAAGCGATCGACGAGGGGCAGCGCGCGATCGACGACGCGCGCGTGGCGCGCGACGACGCGGTGCTCTTGTTGGCGCAGGGGCGTCAGTCGTTCTTCTTCGTGCAAGCCGGCCGGTGGGACGAGGCCGAGCAGTTGTTGACGCAGGTCGAGGCGAGGCTCGCGGACGCGGGCGTCGAGCTGCGGGCGCGGGCGGCGGGGTGGCGCGGTCAACTCGAGGCGGCGCGCGGGCACCACGCGGCGAGCCGCGCCGCGTTCGCGCGAGCCGCGCAGCTGTACCAGGCGGCGGGCGACCTGCGCCTGGCGGCCTCTGCGCAGGCGAACCTCGCGGACCTCGACAACCGCCTCCAGGATCCGCGGTCGGCGGCGATGAACCTGCGGCGCGCGGCCTCCGAGTGTCGTCGCGTGGGCAACCGGCTCATGGAGAGCTATGCGCTGGTGAACCTCGGGCACGCGCTGACCACGCTCGGCCACCACGCGGCGGCGCAGGCGGCCTTCCGCGACGCCGCGTTGATCCTGCGCGCGACGCCGGACCCGCGGCTGTCGATCTACCTGAGGCTCTACCGCGCGCGCGGCGTGTTCGCGTCGGGGCGCACGGAGGGCGTGCGGGCGACCGCGGATCAGATCGCGGCCGAGGCGGAGCGACGCGGGCTCGATACGGCGCGCGCGCACGCGCTGGCCCTCGCGGCGCGCGTCGCGTTGGCGGAGGCGGATCCGGCGGGGGCCCTCGAGCGGATCGCCGAGGCGGCGGCGCTCGTCGAGGCGGGCCGGGTCGACGAGGACGAAGCGGCCATCGCGGCCGTCCACGTCGCCGTGCTCGACGCGAACGGTCGCGCGGCCGAGGCCGACGCGGTCGCGGCGCAGGCGGCGGATCGGATCGAGGTCGCGGCGTCGCGAATCGGGGACGAAGCGACGCGCGAGCGCTTCCTCGCGGCCGAAGTGCATGCCGTCTTGCGCGCGCGCGCCGTGGGCTGACTCAGATCGCGGGCCGCTCGCAGGGCCCGATGACGCCCGTGGGATCCACGTCGGGGCGGTTGAGGTCCTGCATCCGGTCGGTGTTCATGCGCGTGATGCCGTTGTCCCAACCCGGGAGCGCGGTGCCGTTCTGGACGCGCGCCGCGATGAGCGGCGTCATCCCGGGCATCGGCGGGGGCACGGAGATCACCACGTTCGTGAAGGTGGTGTTCATCGGGAGGGCTCCGGCGTCGAGATCGATGAGCAGGCCCGCGCGGCCGCTGTCTTCCACGAGCACGTCCTCGAACGAAGCGCCCGGTGTGGGGCCGAAGATCTGGATGCCGTCCCCGAATGGCACCGACCGGGTCTCGAGGACCAAGCGCACGGTGCGCGTGTCGCGGACCTCGAGGTCGTGGAGCATGACGCTCGCCGAATCGAGCGTCACCACGCCGCCGCTGCCGTTGCCGACGAGCGCGCCGCTGACCTCCAGCGCGTCCGCCGACTGCGCCCAGACGCCGGGCTTCGTGTTGCCGCTCGCGGTGAGCCCGAGGTGCGAGGCGAGGGGGCGGGTCGCGCCGCCCGCGTGGACGAGGCCGAAGCCCTCGTTGTCGCGCACCAAGAGGTCCGTGGTGTCCACGGTGACGGGGCCGTCGAAGTAGGCCGCGTACCCGTGCGGGCGCGCGGGCGCGGCGCAGGTCCGGTCGAGCGCCACGCCGTCCATCGTGAGGACCCCGGCCTGCGCGTAGACGCCGACGTTCATGTTGTCGTTCGCCGCGCCGCCGCTCCAATTCGCGGTGGTGTCGATCAGGACGGCGCCCGCGACCGAGAAGCGCCGGATGGTGACGTCGACGAGCTGTGCGTCGTCCACGTCGGTCAGGCGGAGACCGTGCGTGGCGGCGACGTTCGTCCCGCCGCACGGCGACCGGCCGACGAGGATCACGCGGGTCAGCGTCGCGCTCACGAGGCCGTCGAGCTCGATGCCGCTCCCTTCGGCCACGTCGACGTCGACATCTTCGATGATGACGCTCTGGTTGCCCGAGCTCTCGATCGCCGGGCCGCTCCCGCCGACGCGATCCACGCGGAGGTTCGACAGCTTCGCGGGCGCGCCGCCGGACTGGAGGACGACGGGCCCGTCGCCCGCGTCGAGCTCGATGCGCGCGCCGGGCGCCGCGCCGACGAGCGTGACGCCCGCGGGGACGGTGAGGCTGCCGAGGACGGTACACACCGGGAGCGTGACGGTGCCGGCGCCGGCGGCGAGCTCGTCCGCGATCGCGTCGGCGTCGCAGGGATCCGAGCAACCGGCGGCCAGGAGGACCACACTCAGGGCGTAGACACCGCGCACGACGGAGAGCTTGCCACACTCACACGCGGTCGCGCGCGACGGATCGCGGTCACACGCCGGGTGACGAGCTGACTGAAATCCGTAGGGAGATGCCGAGCCGATGCGAGCGGGCCCGGGCTGTCCTCGGGAAGCGCGACTGAAATTCGTTGAGACGGCTCAGCGGTCCGGGATCGACGGCGCCAGGCTGTAGTCCTTCGACGAGCCCGAGTGGCAGCCCTCGCAGGTCGGGTGCGCCACGCCGAAGAAGTCGTAGTCGGCGACGTCGTCGCTCTTCCCGATCACCTCGTACCAAGTCCAGGACTCGGGTGCCGCGCCCTCGGCGATCTTGATCGACGCCGCGTACCCGTCGAGCTCCGTCCCGTCGTACAGCTCCTTCACGGCCATCGCGCCGACCGGCATCGGGAACGTCCCGGCCAAGAAGGCGTCGGCGTACTTGTCGTTGTAGTAGACGCGGACGTCGCCGTGCGGCCCGGTCGACTCGTGGATCGCGGGCTCCTTGCGCCAGTCGAGGTAGGCCCCGCCGAAGACGTACGTCGCGGTCGCCACGGCCGTCGAGACGTCCGCCGTGCTGCCGTCGTTCCCGACCGGGACCGCTGTCGCGCCCGGGTCTCCACCGGTGTCGCTCGTCCCGCACGCGGCGGCGAACAAGAGGAGCAGCGGGAGCCCAGAGCGTGACATCGCGCGGGACCATCCCGTGGGTACCCCCGATGCGCAACCCGCCGATCGCGAGATGCGTTATGCTCCGCGCCCTCGGATGAACGCGCGCGCCAACGATCAGACGCCCGAACGCGGCCGGTTCGTGAATCGCGAGCTGTCGTTCCTCGCGTTCAATCGGCGCATCCTCGACGAGGCCGCCGACCCGGCGGTCCCGCTCCTCGAGCGCCTCAAGTTCGTCGCCATCGTGAGCGCGAACCTCGACGAGTTCTTCATGGTGCGCGTGGCGGGCCTCAAGCAGCAGCTCAAGAGCGGCGTCCTCGAAGCCGGGCCCGACGGCATGCTCCCCTCCGAGCAGCTCTTCGCGATCCGCCAGCGCGTCGCGACGCAGATCGAAGCGCAGGAGGCCTTGCTCCTCGGCGAGCTGATGCCGCGCCTGCGCGACGAGAAGATCCACATCCTCTCGCCCGGCGACATGACGAGCGACGTCCGCACCGCGCTGCGCCCGTACTTCGACACGCAGATCTTCGGGATGCTCACGCCGATGGCGGTCGACCCGGGGCATCCGTTCCCGTTCCTCAAGAACCGCACGCTCAACCTCGCCGTCCACCTGCTCCCGATGAGCAGCCCGGACGACGCCGTGCCGCTCACCGCGGTCGTACAGGTCCCCGCGCTCCTCCCGAGGTTCGTCGACGTCAGCAATCACTCCGGCGATCTCGCGGTCGCGTTCGTCGAGGACGTGATCACGCAGTACGTCGACTCGCTGTTCCCCGGGATGCGCATCATCGAGTGCGCGCCGTTCCGGGTGATACGCAACTGGGACCTATCGTTCGACGAAGATGAGCAGGAAGACCTCCTCGACACCGTGCAGAAGGAGCTGCGTCGGCGGTGGCGCCTCGACGCCGTGCGCCTCGAGGTCAGCGACATCGCCAGCGCGCCCCTCGTCGAGCGCCTCCAGACCGCGTTGGGGCTCGAAGAGGCGGACGTCCAGCGGCACCGCGGCCCGCTCGCGCTCGCGGATCTGCGCGGCCTCCTCGATCGCGTCGGGCGCTCGGATCTCCGCGACTCGTTGTTCCAGCCCGTCACGCCGCCGGACTTCCGTGAGTCCGAGAACGTCTTCGCGCCCATCGCGCGCGGCGACATCCTGGTCCACCACCCGTACGAGTCCTACGAGCCGGTGCTCGATCTCCTCGAACAGTCCGCGACCGACCCGAGCGTCCTCGCGATCAAACAGACGCTGTACCGGATGAACCGCGACTCGCCCCTGCTCGCGTCGCTCGTCCGCGCCGCCGAGAACGGCAAGCAAGTCACGGCGCTCGTCGAGCTCAAGGCGCGGTTCGACGAAGAGGTGAACGTCGAGTGGGCGCGTCAACTCGAGGCGGCCGGCGTCCACGTCGTCTACGGGATGATCGGCCTGAAGACCCACTGCAAGGTGACGCTCGTCGTCCGGCGCGAGCCGTCGGGGCTCGAGAGCTACGTCCACCTCGGTACGGGCAACTACAACGAGGAGACCGCGGCCATCTACTCGGACCTGTCGTTCTTCACGTCGCGGCAGGACGTCTGCGAGGACATCGCGACCCTCTTCAACCTGCTCACCGGCTACTCGGCGCCGCCGCAGTGGAACAAGCTGGTCGTCGCGCCGCTCGGCCTGCGCAAGCGCGTGCTCGAGCACATCGATCAGGCGCGTCAGTCGGCGAAGAAGGGCAAGCCGGCGAAGATCATCATCAAGACGAACGCGCTGGTCGACAAACAGACGATCGACGCGCTGTGCACCGCCGCCAACGACGGCGTGCAAGTCACCTTGCTCGTCCGCGGGCCGTGTGGGCTCGACATCGGCGCGGCGGGCGTGAGCGATCGCATCGAGGTCCGGATGCTGATCGACAGGTTCCTCGAGCACTCGCGCGTGCTGTACTTCTCGGACGGCGAGAAGGAGCGGGTCTTCATCACGAGCACGGACATCATGCCGCGCAACTTCGATCGCCGCGTGGAGGTGATGCTCCCGATCGAGGACGAGCGCCTGAAGCGCCGCATCGTCGACGAGATCCTCGCCCTCGAGCTCGCCGACAACACGAAGGCCTCCGTCCTCACCGCCGACGGGCGCTACGAGCGCGTGCGGCCCGGCGAGGACCGGCCCGTCCGGGCGCAGGCCGAGCTGATCCAGCGGGCGCGGCGGCGGGCGCGGGACTACGACCAGGGCAAGTCGCGGAAGCGCAGCAAGAAGCGCGACAAATAGGCCCTGGGGGCCCTCCAGGGGCCTCGCTCGCGGCCCCGCCTCCAGGCCGACCCGAGCCGCCACGCCCGTTGACTCGACCCCGGAAGGGGTCATAGAAGCCCGCGAGATGATCGTCGATCTGCAAGTCACCATCGACAGCGACGGCGAGGCGGTCGATCCGGCCGCGCTCGCGACCGGCGCCAAGGCCGCTGGCCTCGACGGCGTCGTCCTCGTGAAGGACGGCGAGCTGATGCCGGACGTCGCCTCCTACGCCGAGGCCGCCGACGCCGAGGGCGTGCGCGTCTTCTCGGGCGCCCGCATCGCCACGAACCACGGGTTGATCCTCTGCATCTTCCCCGACGGCGACGTCGACCTCTCCGACGGCTGGGCCGAGATGGAGGACGACGTCTACGACGCCGCCGCTCTGATCGACGCCGTCGAGGAGCGGGGCGGTGTCACCGTCGCGCTGCGCCCCTACGACCGCGACGTCGCGCGCCCGATGGGCGACCACCTGTTCTCGCTCCAGGGCCTCACCGCCTGCGAGGTGCAGAACGCCTCGGTGGCCGAGGTCGCGAACGACCTCGCGCTCGAGGCCGCCTCCAACATGGAGATGCCGTGCGTCGGCTCGAGCGGCGCCACCGGCACGAAGGGGCTCGGCACGACCGCGACCCTGTTCCGTGAGCCGGTCGGCGACGCCACCGAGCTCTGCGACGCGATCCGCGCCGGCGACTGCTGGCCGCTCTCGTTCTCCGACCGCGCCCCGGCGGCGCCCAAGCGCGAAGAGCGCGGCGGCCGCGGAGGTCGGGGTCGACGCGGCGGTCGCGGCGGTGGCCGCGACGGCGGTGGTCGTGACGGCGGTGGCCGTGACGGCGAAGGCCGCGGCGGTCGCAGCGGAGGCCGCGGCGGACGCGGTCGACGCGGCGGCGGCGGTGGCGGCGGCGGCGGCGGCGGCGGCGGTGAGCGTGACGGCAACCGCCTCGACTACGTGCCGCGCGGCGACGGCGATCGCGACGGCAACCGCGGGCGTCGTCGCGGTGGGCGCGGTCGTGGACGCGGCGGCCCGAAGCGCCCGGACGACTACGGCAACCGCGTGCTCGAGCCGCCGAAGAACGTCAACATCGACGAGAACGCCGGCAACGTCATCCGCCCGGACAACGAGCGCAAGCTCGCCGAGGACATCGGCAACCGCCTCGCGCCCGGCGAGGCTTCGCCGTACCGCCCGCGTCCGGTCGAGCACTTCGACGACGAGGATTGAGTCGGCGCGGGTGCCGCCCGCTACGGATCGCGCGTGACCGCGACGCGGTTCACGAACGCAAACGTGCCATCGGGCGTGTCGACGACGTCGGCCGCCCACCGCCGCATCACGATCGAGCGCGCCTTCTCGTAGGCCGCGAACCGCGCTGGGCTGGTCAGCGAAGCGAGCGGTTCCCCGCGCACGATCGCGGTGTGCGCGTCCGTCACGAGGCCCTCCTTCACGAACACCGAGCTCGACAGCAGACGCGCATGGGACGCGAGCTCCGGCGGTAGGCCGAGGTCGCGGACGAGCTGTCCTTCGAGCACTTCGATCGCGCGGATCATTCGCCCGCGACCGTCGCGCACCACGAGCCCGCCGGTCGGCCGCTCGCTCGCGAGGGCCGTGCCGAGCTGCGCGACGGGGCGCGCGGGCTGCGGTGGGCCCCACGCGTTGGGGATGGGCTTGCTCCCGAGGAGCGCGACGACTTCGCTCGGGCGCCGGAAGGTGACGCCGTCGCCGCTCATCGTCACGGCGCGCGCTCCACCGGGATCGAGGCGCGCGAGGAAGCCGAACGCGGCGCTCGGCGTGTACGGTCCGAGGCGTCGACCGGCGAGATCCGCGAGGTGGATCGGCAGCGCCTCCGAGAGCCCCGGGAGGTCGCCGAGGTCCTGGTCGAACGTGAGCAGCTCGAGCATCGCCCACGAGTCGTGGGGGTCGACGCCGTCGAGCGCTTGGACAACGGCGGGCTCGACACCCTGGGCCTGGTCGGGACGCATGATCGCAGAAGCGATCGATCGGTCACGCGCGGGTCGCGGTCGACCCCGAATGCCGTCGACCGTTCGAGCCTGGGACACCACCGGGGGCACGCGCAATGGGGGCGGGCCCGAAACGTCCTCAGCCGGGGCAGATGAGCGCCGCGTAGCGCGGCGGGTTCTTCACGCCCATCTCCCGGAGCGCGCGATCGGCCTCCTCGACGAGTGCCTCCCCGGCGGCGCGCCCGAGCGCTTGACCGCGCCTCAACCGCGCGACGGCGGCGTGCGCGGCGAGGCCCGCGGCTTCGAACCCCTCGGCGGCCTCCGCGAAGAGCTCGGCGGCCTCGGCGGACAAGCCGATGCCGCGGTTGGCCTGTCCGCGGATCAGCGCGGCCGCGGCGCGGGTCCAGGGCGTGTCCTCCTTCTCGAGGCGGTCCGCGTCCTGGCGCGCGGCGGAGAGGAGCGGGCGGTGGTCGTCGGTCGTGGCGACCGCCGAGAGCGCGGAGCGCGCGCGGAGGAACAGCGCCTCGCACCGGATGATCTTCACGCGCAGGATGTGTGAAGCGCGCAGCGGCTTCCAGGTCTTCGAGACGCGCCGCCAAGCGCGCCGACCCTGACCGGTGTACATGTCGATCTGCACCAGCGACGCGAGCGCCCACCAGTGGTGCAGGAAGAAGCCCGCGCGCACCGCGTCGCTCCGCGCGGCCTCGAGCTCCTTCTTCGCGTACTCGGGTTGATCGGTCATCAACAACACCGCGCTCGCGTTGCCGCTCATGCGGAGGATCGTGCTCGCGTACACGTTGCGGCGCGTACGCGCGTCGTGGAGCGTCTTCTCGAGCAGCGCACCGAGCCCCTCGATCTCGCCGAGGTAGCCCCGCGCCCAGATCCCGAACGCCATCGCCGTCGTCAGCTCCCAGTCCACGCCGGTGCACTGCGACGAGAGGATCGCGACCGCCTCCCGCGCCGCGTCGCGACAGTCGGCCCAACGCGCCTCGTGGTTCGCCGCGAGCACTGCACCGAGCGCCGCGAACCCGCGCACGTACGGCGCGTCGATCCGGTCCGCGAGCTGCGACAACATCTCGGTGACCTCGCGCGTCCGCTCTTCGCGCGGCTTGCCGTCGCTCGTCAGCAGCGCGAGCTCCCACGCGAGCGCGCGCGCGATGCGGTTCGGATCGCCCGCCTCGAGC